>CAUVDL010000015.1:0-45983 GCA_963550695.1 uncultured Prevotella sp.
ATGTCAATGAAGAATTTTTACTTATCTGCAAAGCTGTTTGTAAGCCTTTGTTTAGCTGGTTTTACAAATACAGCGTACGCTCAAAATGAAGCACCTCGAGTAGTTATACCTTTGGATCAGGCTACTGAGAAGGCAACGGTAGAGTTGTTAGATGATCCTTTTTTCTATTCATTTAATGATGGTAAGCCTACGCATTGGGCTACTGCAGGAACTGTTACGCAGCTGAAAGCTGGCGATCGATACAGTAGTGATACTGGTTTCGGTGTTGGTATTGAGACAGCTGCCAATGTGGAGGGATACCTTAAGCAGGTGATTGACCTTAATCGTGCGGGAAAGGAGGTAGTGCAAGGCGATGAGTTGGAATGCCTTGTACATTATAGTACAATAGAGAGCAAGCGGTTAGAAGGTCCATTTCGTCTTGCTTTGCGCTGGTTGGATGTAGCTGGCAACGAACTTGTCTCTACAGAAAAAGACTTTATCAATAATCCTGACATCTACTTTGGACGTATGAAAGCATACGGAGATTTGAAGTTTCGTACGGTTTGTCCAGCAGGAGCAGTGAAGTTAGAGTTTACTCTTTTGGTAGCCCCAGGAAGTCTGGTTCGCATGGACGACTTCAGTGTGTTACGTTTGGCAGATAAGGATAAGACTCCGCTTGTAGCCATTCTCCCACAGTATCGTACGATGATGGGTGAGGTAGGGCAGCCTACAACCTTCCCTATCGCATTACAGGGTATGCATCTTAGTGCTGAACAGACACCAAACTTTGGGGGTGCTAAGTCTTCTTCTGTAATGAAGTTAGATGTTGAAAAATTACCTAAGAACGGAACTATTAAAGCTAATCTGACGATTACCCCTCAGGTCGCAGGTGTTTATGTAGGTAGTAATACTTATAAACTTCGCTTCTCAGGTGCCGATGAAGATAACAGTGGATCACTTAATTTGACAGGTTACTTCAAGCGGGCTGGAACAACACCAACGATTACACTAAAGGCAGATCAGCAGGTTCGTGAGATGAAAGCAGCGCCTGGTAAGACTGATGAACAGCAACTTGACTTTGATATTAAAGATGTTATTACGAATGTAAACCTTGCTTTGAAGCATGATGCAAATTCTCCTTTCCGTATTGATATGGGGCAGTATTACTATGCAACAAAAGCAGGTAAGCTCTATCAACGTCCAGTAAAGGTAACTTTCGCACCACGTGAGCCTGGTGAGTATGAGGCTGAATTAAGGGTATCAAGTATTTTGGCTGATACATTAGTTATCAAACTCAAGGGTGTTTCACAGGTAGCAACAACTGCTGATTTGGTTGAGAAATTTACAGAAGACCGTGCGATGGACAACCGCTTTAAAGGTGCTGAGTGGAAGGGTTATCATAAGTTTGACTTAGGTTATTGGAAACTTAATGGTAAGTGGAATAGTAAAAGTAATGTTACACTGGCAGCAAAGGATACACTCTATTATGATGAATTGATTGCTAATGGTGTTAATACGCTTCTGTTGACTCCTACGAGTAGTGCAGCAAAATGTACTGCTGAATATTCTATTGATGGTGGTGGTCACTGGAAATCACTTACAGTAGGTGATGGTGAAGGTAAATACGTAGTGGGTACTCATCGCCCTACACTTGTACGCTTTGTATCTTCAGAGAGTGTAGAAGTTCAGAGTGTTACGATTACTCCAAATACAATAGATGTACGAGAAACATTCGATAAGATAGAAGATGCAATGCTGAAGAATGCAGATACCGAACCTTTAGCAGTCCTTAATGAGACCTTCTCAGACTTACGTCATACACGTATTCTCGGCTTGAAGGGTTGGCAGAACCTTACTGTTCGTGGTGAACGCCCATTCTATGCATGGAAACAGAAGAATGCTGATCAGTCGGTTGTAGAGAACGAGGTAGCACAGATTTCTTTCTTGAAATATGGCGTTGAGGATAGACGTGAGCATGAAAGTTGGCTCATATCTCCAACTCTATCTTATAAGAATGCGCAAAGTAAGGATTTGACTTTCAGTTTGATGTATCGTAATCAGACAACAAATGGAGAAGAACTATTTGGTTTTTATATCATCACAGAGAAGGATGGTAAGGCTACACCTTACTTCTTAGACATATCTGAATATGTCCCAGCAGGGGTTAAGTTGGAGCCTGATATGTGGTTTGATTATCGTATAGACCTTTCAAAGGTAGAAGGTCTTACTATCGAGGATAAGTTCCACGTAGCATTTTCTTACTATAGTCCAGTGGGAGGTAATGCAACTTCTCTAAACTTTATGCTTGATGATGTAACCTTCGGACGTACTGATCTTCCTGAATTAAGTGTTGATAATGACTTCATTCAGTTTGTATTCCGTCCGGGACAGGAGATGGCACCTCAGCCACTTAATATATATAGTAATCGTACAACGGCACCTGTAACAATCACCTTGGCGCCTTCTACTCAGAAGAAGTATTTTAAGCTTTCAAGTGAGAAGTTGCCACTTGAAGGTGGTGCACTTGCTGTTGGTTTCAAGAGTAATGACTCAAAGACGCACGCTGCTGCACTGCTTGTTCAGACACGTGGGGCAGAACCTATCATCGTGAAGCTACTCGCGCAGCCTATCACAGCAGGTATCAGCAATGTTGCTGGTGGTAACGAAGATGCACTGTTACCAGTTGTTAGCGGTTCAGAACTGACCGTTAATGGTAAGTATCAGAAGTATCAGCTTTTCTCAACAGATGGTAGTCTCTTGCAGCAAGGCGGTTATCAGCAGCGTATCGATTTGTCTGGTGTTCAGCCAAAGGTCTTTGTCTTGAAACTTAACACCGATGAAGGAGTAAAGTCTTTCACTTTAAAGCGTTAAGAAATTAGCTTCTGATACCTTGAGTATATGTATCAGAAAAGAACAACAAGAAAGGGGACAGACGTCTATGTCTGCCCCCTTTTATTGGTTTCTTGCCTTTGATTCTCTTGCTCCTCTTGCTTTAAAAGGATAAAAGATTATTCTTTCTCAAGCAGGTTTTGTAATACAACAGCATTGTTATGTTCCTCATCATGTGCCGCAAAGAGTAGGGTAGCGGTAGGATGTTCCTTGAGGATAGTACGCAGTTCGTCTAAGGCTCCACTTGCAGTTAACTCTGCACGATATCGTTCAGAGAACTCTGCAAACCGTTCGGGATCATGACCGAACCACTTACGCAGTTCATTACTTGGCGCAACAGATTTCAACCAAAGGTCGATTTGTGCCTTTTCTTTACTGATGCCTCGCGGCCATAGTCGGTCAACGAGGATTCGATAACCGTCGGTTTCTTCAACCGGCGCGTAAGCACGTTTGATTTTCATTGTCTTATTCCATCATTAATGCTCTTGGGAACATAATCTCGTTTTCAACGAAGATATGTTCGAGGAGATTGTCACGGAACTGACGAAGGTCTGCAAGTGCCTTCACATATTCTGGGTCAGCACCCTCAGGGGCTGTGTAATCATTTGTTAATTCTGCAATACGCTCATGACGCTCCATCTCGTCACTATGGTCAGCCATCATTGCATTGATAGGATGCTGGATTGTACCACAATGGAAAGGCGCATGCTCTTGTCCGTACTCAGCTGCATTGAAAATGTCGATAATGTATGGAAAGAGAATATTCTCTTCTTTCTGACAGTGGAGGTCGAGGTCGGCAACACTGTTGCGGAAATGATCTACTACACGGTTGAGTTCAGGATGATTAGCTGCAAGTGAGTTCAGTCTGATAGCAAGTTCCTCACCCTGCTTGCGAATGTAACGATGATGAAACTTCAGTACATAGTCTACAAGTAGGTCGAGGTCCCATGCTTTAAAAGGAATTGTGCTTTGAGAAAATGTTTGTGTCATTGTTATCTTTATTTTATCTTGTTCGTTTTATTTGTGTGCAAATTTATATATAATCGAGGAGAAAGTAGGGTAACATATGTGGCCAAGTTAAGTTAAATCGAGTTAAATTCGTAGTAATCAAGAGAATCTTCGTAACTTTGTGACCATGGAAGATAACGTGATGAAAGCACTCCGTTCCTGTCCACTTTTTGCAGGAATGAGTGAGATAGAGATAGAACTAACGTTAGGTAACGTTAGCCATCAGCTTGTTTCCCTACCTTCGCATGAAGTATATGCCTTGGCAGGAATGCCCTGCAAGTATGTTGATATTGTTGTGAATGGTATTCTCATCTGTCGTATGGCTGCTTTATCAGGCAAGCAAGTTGAGGTAAGTCGATTGCATAGTGGTAATATGGTGGCTCCCGCTTTTATCTTTTCTAAGGATAGGAGTTTGCCTGTTAGTGTAGAAACGGATGGTAAGGTGCAACTGTTCCGTATGCGTCCGGAGGAGTTGAAACGTCTAATAGATATGGATGAGACGATTCGTATGAACTATATTCGTATTCTCTCAAATATTGATGTATTCTTGACGCAGAAGATGAAGGTGCTCAGTCTGTTTACTGTACGTGAGAAGGTGGCTTATCTTTTGATGGAACGTGCAGGAGAGCAAGGTAGCAATGAGGTGCATTTAGAGCGTTCGCGTCAGGAGATAGCAGACTCGTTTGGCATTCAGAAGTTCTCCTTGCTTCGTGTTCTATCAGACTTTGAGAAAGAGGGAGCGATAGAGATTCATGGTCGAACAATCAAGATTCTTGACCGTAGGAAGATGTTGAAATAAAAGTTTTAACTCTCAAATATATTTTATTTATTCTATATTCTAAGATTTAATGTTACTGAATATTTTATTTGTTGTCGTGGGTATAGCCCTCGTTTTATGGGGTGCTGATCGCTTGACAGATGGTGCTGTGGCTGTAGCTGAGAAGATGAAGATGCCGCAGATAGTGATAGGATTAACGATTGTTGCGATGGGTACGAGTATGCCGGAGTTCTGTGTAAGTTTTATTTCTGCATTGAAGGGTACGTCAGACTTGGCAGTAGGCAACATTGTTGGCTCGAACATCTTTAATGCTTTACTTATAGTTGGTGTATCGGCATTGGTGGCACCGATGACGATTATGGAGACAACAGTAAGAAAGGATATTCCTTTTGCGCTTGTAGCATCGGCTATGTTGCTGGTAATGTGTCTCGATGGAGATATTAGTAGGATTGATGCAGGTATTCTTTTTGCGATGTTTCTCATCTTTATGTATATGACACTTAAAGGAGCTAAGAAGCAAGGAGTGGATGTTGAAGAAACTATTGAGGAAGGAGTGAAGAAGCCGATGGCAACTTGGTTGTCTGTTGTATGGATTCTCGTTGGTCTGCTTTGCTTGATAGGAGGTAGTAACTTGTTTGTAGAGGGTGCTACGGCTGTAGCGGCGAACCTTGGTGTATCAGAGGCTGTGATTGGTCTAACGATTGTGGCAGGAGGAACCTCTCTTCCAGAATTGGCTACAAGTGTTGTTTCAGCTCGTAAAGGAAATAGCGGTATTGCCATAGGGAATGCACTTGGTTCTAATGTGTTTAACATTCTTGCCATTCTTGGTATTACGGGTATGATAACCCCAATGACATTGAAAGGTATTACTTACATAGACCTTTCGATGCTGGTTATTTCAATCGTGCTTATATGGCTCTTCTCGTTTACGAAGTATAAGATTGAACGATGGGAAGGAGCTGTGCTCACAGCAGTGTTTGTAGGTTATATCTACTCCTTACTATAATTTATTCCTTTGCTTTAACTTGGAAGGCTGTTTCTGGGTTAAAGCAAAGAAGAAAGATACTTATTAGTTTATAAGTAACTATCCATCTATTACAGATGTGTTGATGCCCAGCACGTGTCGTGCTAATGGTAAACACCAAAGGTGCTCGACGTTAAATGCTATGTAATGCGTAACAATAGTGGAGTCAACTTTTTATTAGTAAAGTGCTGTACAACCACGAAGTAGAAAAAACTTATTGGATAACAATATCCTTATTAGCTGAAAAAGAGCCATATCTGAACTCATGATTAGAAGTTAGATATGGCTCTTTTTATGTTTATAATGTTGTAAATTCTTGGAGTGACTATGATAAACTTGTCAGCTCCTCGAAAGAGTGTAAAAGCATTTTTGTCTTTTTGCTTTTCTCTTATTTCAACTTCTCAGCCAATACTTCCTGCAATCTGTTCTCTCGGAGATCCATTGCAATAATCTTACCCTGTGGGTCTACGAGGATGTTAGAAGGAATACTGCGGATGCCATAGACAGCTGCTGCACTCGACTCCCAGCCCTTGAGGTCTGACATCTGAGGCCAAGTCATGCCTAACTTCTCAACGGCTGCAGACCATTGCAACTTCTTGCTGTCGAAGCTAACACCAATAATCTCTAATCCTTTGTCCTTATAACGATTGTAAGCTGCTACAACGTTTGGCATTTCTGCACGACATGGACCGCACCAGCTTGCCCAAAAGTCAACCAATACATATTTGCCTTTACCAACCCAATCGCTAAGCTTTACCTGCTTACCATTGAGGTCTTCCATTGTGAGGTCCTTATACATAGAACCTGGCTGACGCAACTTGTAAGACTCGAATAACTGTTTTGGCTTTGTCATTTCAGGCTCATTATAGTAGCCAGTGTTGGGATCGCAAAGTTCTTTCAACTCATCGAACTCGACGTCATACATAATCTTAGCAATGTATTTCGCTGGGAACTTTGTGTCTTTAAACTTTCTTGCAATCTCTAAGGTAGTAATCTTCTGTACGTTGGAAAGGGAATCAGCTTTACCTATAATCTCGTTCAACTTAGCCTTTTCTGCATCAGTGAAGGTTGTTGGGTCTTTCTTACCGAAAGCCTGATAGGCTGACTCTAGTGATTTATACTGTGTCTCTATCTGAGACATTTTCTCTTCGTATGGCTTGGTGTCCTGCGCATTTGCAGTGAAAACAGCAGTAGCCAGTGCTGTCATTAAAATAATCTTCTTCATGTTAATCATTCTTTTGATAAGGCTACAAAAGTAATGATTTTCTGCTTATCACAATGGTAAATTACGTTTTTTTATGCGTTTACGACCTTTTTATATGTAATTTGGAATATTGAATGTGCTATGAGAGCGAAATTAATAATGTTTTTGCATGGTTATAGTAAGTGTTTTCCTACAGTCCAGTCTTACCAATATAAGCCCGTATATATCCACAAGAAGTACACAACGTTTTAATAAAAAGAAAAAGGAACATCATTCCCTGCAATAAAAGCCTTTAGATAAAAGAATCTGTTACTACAGAGAACAACGTTCCTTTGTTACTATTTCTTGACACAACTTATTGTGTCATAATCTCAAACTTATGCTTCCTTATCGTACTCAAGGTGGAAGTTAATGATGGTCTCAATGCCCTTCAACCAAAGATCAACAGGCATATTCTCGTTTGGAGAGTGAATAGCATTTGACTCTAAGCCGAAGCCCATGAGAACAGTCTTCACACCGAGCAACTTCTCGAAAGTAGAAATGATTGGAATACTACCACCGATACGTACTGGCAGTGGACGTTTACCGAATACAGCTTCGAAGCCACGTTCAGCTGCTTTATAGGCTGGGAAGTCGATAGGACAGACATAGCCATGACCACCATGATGCTTCTCTACCTTCACAGTAACATAATCAGGAGCAACGCTGTTGAAATAGTCTACTACCAACTGGCTAATCTTTGTATGATCCTGATGTGGAACAAGGCGTGAAGAAAGCTTTGCGTATGCCTTTGATGGGATAACAGTCTTCGCACCATCACCTGTATAACCACCCCAAATACCGCATACATCGAATGTTGGACGATAACCAGTGCGTTCGATTGTACTGTAACCTTCTTCTCCGAAGAGTGCCTTAACGCCAAGAGACTTCTTATATTCCTCTTCATTGAAAGGAATAGATGCTACGAGCTTGCGCTCCTCATCAGAAGCCTCCTCAACATCATCATAGAAGCCAGGAATGAGAATTTTACCATCAGGACCAGTTACATCAGCTATCAACTTACAAAGTACATTGATAGGGTTAGCCACTGCACCACCGAAAGTTCCTGAGTGAAGGTCACGGTTAGGACCAGTCACCTCAATCTGCCAGTAAGACAAACCACGCAGACCTGTTGTGATAGAAGGAGTGTCAGGACCGATAAGACCAGTATCTGAAACGAGGATTACATCGCAAGCCAAGAGTTCCTTGTGTTCCTCGATAAATGGACCGAGGCTACCAGAACCAATCTCTTCCTCACCTTCAAAGATGAACTTCATATTATGCTTCAACAAGTCATTCTTGTTAAGATACTCGAATGCCTTTGCCTGCATGAACGACTGACCCTTATCATCATCAGCACCACGAGCCCAGATATGACCATCCTTGATAACTGGCTCAAATGGTTCAGTCTTCCAAAGTTCAAAAGGCTCAGCTGGCATCACGTCATAGTGGCCATAAACCAATACAGTCTTTGCATTAGGGTCAACCATTCTCTCTGCATAAACCATAGGATTACCCTTTGATGGCATCACCTCAGCTTTGTCAACACCAGCCTCAAGCAACAGTTCCTTCCAACGCTCAGCACAGCGTACCATGTCCTCCTTATGAGCTGGTTGTGCACTTACGCTTGGTATGCGTATCAGACTGAACAACTCCTCGAGCATTCTGTCTTTGTTCTCTTCTACATATTTCTTAATCATAATTATTTGATATTTTATGGTGTTATATCTTTTCTTTCTTCTCTCTCCGTTTTTAGCATAAAACAATCCCATATAGTTCTACATTATCTCGGAAAGGAGTGTGAGAGAGAGTGCTCCATTCTTTTGAGGTATATACAATAGGATGAATCATTGCATTGATTTCCCAGCCAAGTTCCCAGAATGGATAAGTGAACTTATCATGGTCTATCACCTCTATCTTATCCTTGTCTAATAGGACAAGAATATCCCAATCGGAATTTTCATGAGCGTCACCACGTGCCTGAGAACCGAAGAGTATTATCTTTCCATTCTCTGGTTTTAACTTCATTGCAACGTTGCGAATAGAGCTAAAAACATCTGTATGTTTCATTCTCGTAGTCATTTGTTCGCAAATTTAAGCATGATTTATGACTTTTGCAAGTATTTCCTTTGGTTTTATACTAGTTTACTTGCATGAGATAGAATTAATTGATATATTTGTAAAAACTAATACACTCTTTTATGAACAAAGTTATCCTGACAATCGTCCTGTCATCTTTACTATTTGCATGTGGCTCTGCTAAACTTACAGAAGAGCAACGTATGCAGAATGAAATAAGGAGAGATGTCCCCTTTCAATTAGATTCTCTTAAGTCCATCAATAATGATTGTTGGAGTTTTGCCAGCAATGGTATCATCACAGTTGAGCCTGATTATGAAATAAGGGATGAGGGCAGTTTATGGGTTTATCATACATTCTTTGATGAACCGAAGCAGGCGCAGCAGTCCAATATAGTATGGCGTAACCTCTTCGTAAAAAAGAGGAAACATCGGATAATATGTGTAGATAGGGTGTTGAAAGATGATAAAACGAAAGGTATAATTTATGTTCTTCAGAGTAGGAATAAGTCCTATGCTTCTTGTGGACATTATAATTGGGATGTCACCCGATTGGAACATTTAGAGATAGTTGGCTCTATTTTAGAGGGAATGAAAGACTTAACTCTAAAACGATTCAACCTTTCTTGCAACGCTCCTAAGTTGGTGTCTTCAGATATCAAGAAGCCTTCCTCACAGGATGATTATTGGCGTCTTATCTTCCATGCCGACTCTCTTTATGAGCAAGGGCGTTATGATGATGCCATCCGTGTATATACTGAAGCATTCGCAGATGATCGTTACATCTTTCCTTCCAAGTTATCAAGTGTTGCTTATAAATTACGTATGGTTGATAAAGATGAGGCTGCTTATAAGTTTGATAAGCACCGTATAAGAATGGAAAAGGATTACTATCAGATGCCAGACTCTGCCACTGTGCCTTCTTATGAAGATGAGTTTGATAAGCGAGCAGATATCTATAACTATGATTTATCACTGAAGAACCATTTAGAAGAGATGCTTGAACGTGACCAGGCTTATAGGACACAATGGATATTGAGCCGACAGTTGCACCATGAGGAGACACAACGTGATATAGCGTTAAGGCTTCGTGCTGATAGTATTGACTCTCTCAACCAAGTCGAGATAAGGCAAATATTGAAAGAACACGGCTTCCCTAAAAAGACAGAAGTAGGCACTTCTGCTTGTGAGGCAGCATGGATAATCATTCAGCATGCACCCTTGGACGTACAAAAAGAATATCTACCTATGCTGGAGAGAGCTGCGACAGAAGGGAACATTCAAGCTGCTTTAGTTGCTGCTCTACATGACAGGATTGATGTAAGAGAGGGGCGACCTCAGAAATACGGAACACAGAGAAATCGTAATGGGATCTGCCCTTTACTTAATAAGAAAATGGTCAATCAATGGCGGAAGGAGGTTGGTCTTCCACCATTGGATGAATATTCAAAGTGAACTTAGGGTATCCATTTCACCAAGACATTTTGTTCCCTTGTTCTATTGCTCTTAAAACTTTCACACCTTCTCCCACCGTTTTAACATCACTGACTACCATAGAACGCTTACCATTTCGCTCCTTCAAATTGCAACGGCGAGGATGGTAACCGATGTAATTGAGTACCTTGTCAAAGGCTTCACTCTGATAGTAGACACTGTTTGGATTAGAAACAAACTGCATTTGCATACGCCCCTGCTTGAGAATAATCTTCTCACAACCCAATCGCTTACCCACACGACGAAGTGCAACAACCTGCATCAATTCCTCACCTTGACGTGGAACAGGGCCGAAACGATCTTGCAAACGTTTACGATAAGCATCGAGGTCCTCGTCTTTTTCAATATTATCAAGTTCACGATAGAGTAGCATACGCTCTGAACTACCCGGCACGTAGTTATCAGGGAAGTACATTTCAAGGTCGCTCTCTACGGCACAATCATCAATGAAGTCATCACCCGTAATCTGCTTTCCTTCGTCCATCTCCTCTTCAAACAAATCTTGGAACTCATCATTTTTCAGTTCCATCACCGCCTGATTGAGGATTTTCTGATAGGTCTCGTATCCCAAATCCTCCATAAAACCACTCTGCTCAGAGCCTAAGAGGTTACCAGCACCACGGATATCAAGGTCTTGCATCGCAAGATTAAATCCACTACCGAGGTCGGAGAAGGTCTCCAAAGCCTCCAAACGACGACGTGCCTCTGGGTTCAATGCAGCCAAAGGAGGAGCAAGAAGATAACAGAAGGCCTTTTTATTAGAACGTCCCACACGACCACGCATCTGATGCAGGTCGGAGAGTCCGAAGCGATGAGCATCGTTAATGATAATAGTATTGGCGTTGGAAATATCAATACCATTCTCAACAATCGTTGTTGAAAGCAGTACATCATAGTCATAGTTCATAAAGCCCATCACTATCTCCTCCAATTCTTCAGGCTTCATCTGACCGTGACCGATAGCGATACGGCAGTCAGGCACGTACTTCTTGATAAGTTTTGCTATCTCAGGAAGATTACTGATGCGGTCATTTACAAAGTAAACCTGACCATTACGGCTCATCTCAAAGTTAATAGCATCTGCTATCACTTCATGTGAAAAAGAAGCTATCTCGGTCTGAATAGGATAACGGTTGGGTGGCGGTGTACGCATAATACTCATGTCACGTGCACCCATCAGAGAGAACTGTAGCGTACGTGGGATAGGCGTTGCCGACATCGTAAGGGTGTCAACATTTGTTTTTAGCTGTCTGAGTTTTTCCTTTGTCGACACACCGAACTTCTGTTCTTCATCAATGATAAGTAGCCCGAGGTCATTCCACTTCACCGACTTACCAATCAACTTATGCGTACCAACGAGGATATTTATCTTTCCTTCTGCCAAATCTTCCAACACCTGTTTAGTTTGTTTGGTACTGCGAGCACGTGAGAGGTAATCAACACGTACAGGCATATCTTTCAATCGCTTCTTAAAGGTTTGGTAATGCTGGAACGCTAACACGGTTGTTGGTACCAACACTGCCACCTGTTTATTATCTACAGCAGCCTTGAAAGCAGCACGAATAGCCACTTCGGTCTTACCGAACCCCACGTCACCACAAACCAAACGGTCCATTGGTCGCGCGCTTTCCATGTCCTGCTTGAGTTCTTGTGTTGCCTTCAACTGATCGGGTGTGTCTTCATAAAGGAATGAAGCCTCTAATTCGTGCTGCATAAACGTGTCTGGAGAAAAGGCAAATCCCTTTTCACGACGTCGCTTAGCATAGAGTTTAATGAGGTCACGTGCAATATCCTTAATACGTTTCTTCGCCCTTTCTTTCAAGCGATCCCAAGCACCTGAGCCAAGAACAGACAATCGTGGTGGTTCACCACTATCACCACGACGATACTTACTAATCTTATAAAGCGAGTGAATAGATACATCGACAATATCATTATGCTGATAAACAAGACGTATCATCTCTTGATAAGAGTCGCCAGCAGGTACACGAACCAGACCGGCAAACTTGCCAATTCCAAAGTCTACGTGCACTAAGAAGTCACCGGGTTCCATCTCCTGCAACTCTTTCATCGTCAAAGCCATCTTACCTTGACGTGCCTTGTCAGACTTGAGGTTGTACTTATGGAAACGGTCAAAAATCTGATGGTCGGTAAAGAAACATACTTTCAGCGTATTATCAACAAAACCTTCATGTAGCGTTCTGTTGACTGGCGTGAAAGGTAAAGCTTGTACCGTCGTATCCTTACCCTCTCCAGACAGTTCGGCTACAGATAGATTTTCTGATTCGGGTGATACCTTCGTTTCTGACAATGAGTCGAAGATATCCCTCAAACGTACAGTCTGTTTCTCACTATCAGCAAAGATATAGAGTTTATAACCTTGTAGAAGATAGTCACGAAGGGCCTTAGACAGCAAGTCAAAGTTCTTGTGGAAGAGTGGTTGTGGCGAGGTACTGAAGTTAATAGTAGCCCGTGAACCATCCTTCTTCTTTGCTAAATCGGAACTGGAATGATTAATACCAAACTCTATACGACGGAAGTCAAGTGCATCGTTCATCCAACGAGAGGCTGGTACAAGTTGTCCTTCCTTACGGAAAGCCACTTCCAATTCACGCTGTTCTAACTCCGTCTTTCCCTCTAACTTCTCTGTTAGAGCCTGATTAGCAAAGCCCTCTTGATAGATATTGTCAATCGCATCACGAACATAAAGGAAGTCCTTGAATGCCAATACGGCATCTTCTGGTAAGAACTGAAGGAATGGAACCTTCTCTTCTGACACCGTTGTCAGTTCTGGAACAATCTCAACACGTGTTAACTTCTCTGTAGACAGCTGCGTCTCCACTTCAAAGTTACGAATGGTTTCTATATCATCACCGAAAAAGTCGATACGGAAAGGGAGCTCGTTTGAGAAGGAATAGACATCAATAATACTACCACGCACAGCAAACTGACCTGGTTCATAGACATAATCAGTCTCTGTAAAACCAAAAGAACGTAAGGTTTTCTCTACCTCCACAATATCAATATGCTGGTCAACAGTCAATGTCAAACGCCGTTCATCCAATTGCTTTTTTGACACAACAAGTTCTGAAAGGGCTGATGGTTCAGTGACAATATAAAGTGGTAGAGCGTTGTCAGTCTCCGAAGCAAGAGCTGAGAGACGTGTCAGCACCTCTGTACGCAAGATTTCATTACCCGCATCACGCTGTCCATATTTCACTGCACGACGATAAGACGATGGGAAAAACAACACTTCCGCCACCTTCCCTTCACCGTCAGCAGGCATAGCAATCGTCTTAAGGTCATTGTAGAAATAACCCGCCTCGTCATTGTCATTCAACACGAAAACAGTCGTTGTCTTCCATCGTTCAGCTATTGATGCAAAGAACATCGGAGCAGCAGAAGCCACGAGTCCTTGCAGAAAAACAGTTCTTATCGACTTATCTTTCTGTATCTTCTGTATCGCTCCTGCCTGTGGCAGCATAGCGTATAGTTTCTGTATGTCTTGTATCTTCATCGCAAATGCGTTGTGCTTGCAAAGTTACAACAAATTTTAGACAGAGGACAATTATCTATGAAATTAAGCAGAAAAGTACTTAAAGATTTGGTAGTTTCGTGAACTCTCCTTATATTTGCAGTCTGATTCAGTGGAAACAGAAGAGGAAATAATAGGAAAACAAGGATGGGTAACACCGACCTTAACCTATAAAAATTCTCATAGTACTATGGGCTTGTTTGGATTTGACGGCAAGACGAGATGGTACGTAAGCACGCGGAGCATCGTTGACTGGCTCCTAAATCTCAGTTATCGAAAAATTAATTGGCGAAAACAATTACGCTCTCGCTGCCTAACCGAAGTACAGTAGGTTACTGGCTTTATCCAGCTATTAGATAGCTGGACGAGACATCGCTCCGAGGATGTTGTTCCGAATCCAGAGAGTAAGCGATGCAGGTTCAATCGGAAATAGTCAGTGTATGCCTCGCTGCACTGATGAAAATTAAGAGGATAAGATGTCGGTTGGTGGTCCAGGTCTTGCCGACATACGAAAATCGAAGGCTGGAATAAACGTGTAGAAAGCGTATGGTTTCCTTGTGCGGACGTGGGTTCGACTCCCACCAGGTCCACTTTTTAATCCTAAAAGGGATTCTCTAAAAATTAAAAGGCAGTATCAAATTAAGCTTTGATGCTGCCTTTTTTTATTTATCATCATTGAACTGAATTATGAATCTTCCAAGAAGTGAAGTAAACAAACCTACAAAAACAAAGAGAAGTTATTACCTCTATTACCATAATAAGTTTAATTTCGTTTTGCTGTCACTTTTAACATTTCTCATAACAGCATTGTTTATCAACGCATTAACCTGTCAATTTGAGTGATAAGAATGACAGGAAAATTTGTTTTCAAGTAATGTCTCCTTCGAAACAGTGACTGAATCTAATACGTCTCTACCTAATAATAGCCTCCCAAGGCGAGTATTATTTATGCGGCAGTAGTGCTTTCAGATGCTCAAGATGCTTCACCATTCTTTTTTTCGTTTGCTCATCACGCTCTACCTTACACGCCGCTTCTAAGTCTGATAAGAAAGGAAGATAATCGGTTTCAGCTATAAAGCGAGCCGTACGTTCTCTTACTGCAGGGCTATTATCAAAGAGTAATCCTTGCACCCAACGCTTAGCATCCCATGAGCGACATGCCTGCAACCAGTCGAGTGCTGCTATCTTCTCTTTAGGCGAACCGTATAATAATGTTCTATAATATCCACGTTCCTTTCTCAAATCATCCTTCGTCATGAGAATCTCACGATTGTATAAATCGGGATTAACGACTCGCTTCGAATAGGCTATAACTGGCATTCGTAATGTCCAACGTACCATACGTGGTATCATCCACATCATTCCAGGTGTTGCCTCTGGGTGCGAGATACTACTAAAGACACGTCCTTTCCCATACTCATTGGCGATAAAGAATGGACGATTATTCGTCATGTTAGCTGGGGCATTACCCTCTTCATGCACATCGGTCTCCATTATCGCCATAGTTGTGTAAGGAAGTGGAATACTGTCACTCTTGACAAGGACAGGACCTTCGTAATACATGACGTATGACTTATCACGCTTAGCAAGTTCAGGGAATAGTTTTTTACCTTCTGCCGTGAGAGAGAAGGCTGATATACCATGTCCACGATTATCATGCTCGATATCAATTGCCTTTCCACCATTGATGTGCATACAAGCATATCCTGGTGTGTCTGTAAAGAGATAGGCACCAGCACAGATACCCACAGCACCTTTTCCTGAACGAATAAAGTTTCTTATTCGTTCCATGTTCTCCTCTCCAAGATTCATATACTGCGTCGCTCCCTCACCTCCTGGGATGATGATAGCATCCAAATCCTTCAAAACACCGTTTGCAATATCACCCGTAGTGATAGTTCTGACCGTCATTTCAGGATCCAATTGTATGGATGCAATCGTCTCCCAAATACACGTTTGTGCACCGCCATTACCTTGGAAAACACCCACACGTACCTTGTTTCCTACTCCCATACTCCATGCACTCAGTCCTACCAAGCACATGGCTATGATGAAAAACGTTTTTCGTAGCATAATTGTTTATGTTAGTTTGTAATTCTTTTATAGTCAAGTTTGCACATAGTCAACCTACTATGAACGAAACAAAGATAGTATTTATCTTTGATATTTACATGTATACAAAAGTGTTTTAAGTATTTTTAGACTATTGTTTAGTACCTTATTCCATACGCTTATAGGTTCCGACAGACCAATCCTACCCTTCCCTATCGAAGTATAGATACCCAACACCATTGGTGCTAATGCTCAGCACATATGGTGCGGAGGGTGAGCACCATTAGTGCGGAGAGCATAAACGACACCAGCAATACCATAAGAATGGGATAAAGCAGTATAGACATTTACATGGAATGAGCCTTTAACTTGCACTCTATTACGTATGTTTATAGAAAATGATTACCTTTGCATAGTAGTTTAGATCAAATCACAACGATATGAAAAAACAACTTATCTTGCTTTGTGCGTTAGCCATCTCAGCATCGTTACACGTCACAGCACAATCATTCAGAAAGCAGATCAGTGAGCATCCTGAGCTTTCTGCCAACAATTACCTTGCTTACCCAGCACCTTCGGGTAGGCTAACGCCTGCTCCTTCAGGCTATCTTCCTGTATATCTATCGCATTATGGGCGACATGGGTCACGCTATCTCATTCATGAGCAACAGTATCTTCGTCCTATAGAAGTCCTACAGCAAGCCGATTCGGCTGGTGTGTTGACCAATGAGGGAAAGGATGTTTTGAGGAAATTACGCCTCATGTATACAGAATCCTATAAACGATGGGGAGAGCTGACACCATTAGGAGCACAGCAGCATCAGCAGATTGCACGAAGAATGTATCGTCGTTTCCCATCTGTATTCCGTGATTCTGTATGGGTGGATGCCAAGTCGACGGATGTTATCCGATGTATTCTATCCATGGAGAACGAACTGCAGGAACTGATTCGGCATAACCCTCGTTTGAGAATTAGACATGATGCGAGCGCACATGACATGTATTTTATGAAGCAACCAGACAAGAAACTCTCTCATCAAAGGGATAGCAGTGCTGTAAAGAATACGATTGACGAGTGGGGTAAACGCAATATTGACACCAAACCGTTGATGGCTCGTCTCTTTAAGGATAAGGAATACGTGACAAAGAAGGTGGATGCAGGACAGCTTACCTTCGACCTTTTCAGTTTAGCAAGTATTGTTCAGAACTCAGAGATACGCCATTCGCTCTCGCTATACAACCTCTTTACAGCCGATGAGTTGTACCAACTATGGCAGAGGAGCAATGCTTGGTGGTACTTACGTTATGCCAGTGCACCACAAAGCGGAGGTAATCAACCTTTCTCACAGCGTAATCTATTGCGTAAGATTATCACTGATGCTGATTCTTGTCTGGCGCTCCCTCACCCAGGTGCAACCCTTCGTTTCGGTCATGACACGATGGTTATGCCATTGACGTGCCTACTGAATCTTAATAACAATGATATTAGGGTTTCAGACATTGACAGTCTTACCCTGAAGGATTGGAGTTCTACACGCATTGTCCCTATGGCTGCTAACATCCAGTTTGTTTTCTATAAGAATCCGAAAAATCCAAAAGCTGATGTTCTCGTAAAGGTCTTACTCAACGAGGAAGAAGCGACGCTGCCCCTTCCCAAGACTTCTACACCATATTACTATCGATGGAGCGACTTTAAGAAGTTCTATCTTTCAAAGCTAAATAGCTATCGCGAATAAGGGGCTATGCCCCTAATTGTTATCATAGCTGTACGCTCTTCCCCTTAACAAGACACCCTTCTCGATGCGAGAAGGGCGTCTTGCCATTAGGAGATACAACTCCTATCATATAGTACAGAAAGTAGAAAAGGTTGAACTACCAATGGTTAGTCCAACCTTTTCTGTCTTATTTATTATCATCTCAAACACTGAAACAAAGCAAAATCAAATTTGCTGTCATTTCTGTCATGCGCTTACAACTTGTAATACACTATAATTTAGGTTATTACGACAAGTGTTAAATATGACAGCAAACAAAAATGAAATTAAAATAGGGGTATATAGTGTGTTTTGTTGCGCACTCAATATTGGCAAATCACCTTGACTTATCTAAACTAAGCAGTAGTTCATTGCCCTGTACGTCCTTACTTGCAAACAATCGCATGATATCTCGGAAAGGAGCAGGCATGCGTGAGAAATCACTTCCAACACAATCAAAGATAGTGCGATTATTTACTTCAAGTGATGAACACATTTTCCCTTTCCCATAACGATCACGATGCTCACCATCTCTTACCCGTGCTTCTGGGTGCTGACGAATTAGCGTTATGACGCTATCATTCGCCTCTTTAGACAATTTAATACGATTGCCCTCCTGGTAATAGCCATCCCATTCAGATACAGTCATTATCCGTGTCTTCGTATTATATCTGAATTTATAGGCGGGAACAGAGCCTCCTCCATATGAAAGAAATCCTTTGAGGATATAATTCTGTTCCTTTGCAAGATACGACTTACGCAGATTAAGGATTTCATTTTGATGCCGATTATATAATAAGGAGTCGATAACAAAAAGACTATAAGCCTTCATATCTCGGGCTTTATCAAGCTTATTATCCGACCATGCCATCAGTACTCCCCACTGGTCATAGAACTTCCATTGTGCAGAATCAGGGATGAGCGGCGAACCACCAGTGAACCCTTTATACTTCACCTTATCTACTATTCTTCCCCTATCGCACACGAAGAAAGAATATATAGATAATGCAGAACCTTCTGTAATGACATAAGTCTTATCTTTATACCATACAGACTTTGGACCACTAAAAGTGAAAACAAGCAGAGCTATAAATCCACCAACAAGTACAACCACACTGGAGAGGATAATCACCAGCACACCTAACAGCTTATTATAGTTTAGGCTCTTTCTGATGACTCTTCCTATGGGATAAAGCCATATAGGAAGGATGCAGAGCATACCATAATATAATAAGCTGTCTAAGACAACATTGAGCCGTAGACCATCTGGCAGACACATGTGCAATATCCACCAACTGAAGCACAGTAGGATGTGAAGTAAGAAGATAGAATATACAATCCGCTTAGTTGTCATAACAATCAGCATTTATTACGAACAAGGAACATACTTCTTTATTCGTGCGTGATAAATCGTTGTTCGGCTAACTGTTCATACTTTGTACCCTTACGGCCATAATTAGCGTATGGATAGATACTGATTCCACCACGTGGAGTAAAGATTCCAGTCACCTCGATGTACTTAGGGTCCATCAACTTGATAAGGTCCTTCATAATCGTATTTACACAATCCTCATGGAAGTCACCGTGGTTACGGAAGCTAAAAAGATAAAGCTTCAAACTCTTACTCTCAACCATTCGTACGTCTGGGATGTATGAAATACGAATCTCTGCAAAGTCTGGTTGACCTGTAATAGGACATAAACTGGTAAACTCAGGACAGTTGAAGCGTACCCAATAGTCATTGTCTGGGTGTTTGTTTACAAATGATTCTAATACCTCTGGCGCATAATCCATTCTGTATTGAGTCTTTGAACCTAATGACTTTAACCCTTCTTTTTCTCTTTCCATATTCTTCTATTAAAGAAAATAAGCCAATAAGTTTAGTACTCAAATGTGCAATAAACGTTATTGGCTTAACTTGTGTTTTATTTAATTTAATGCAAATATCTTCCAAATACTATAGTTTACATCATTATCATAAGTATCCTCTCCTTCATGTTCCTTCAAAGCTTTTACAATATGAATGGTGATTGGAAGAGCGATAACCTCATAAACTGTCTTCAATAATACCTGCCAAAGCATGAGTTTAGGGAGTTCTTCTGTTGGAACAACACCCCCTAATGCCAATGGGAAGAAGATAACTGAGTCGAAACTCTCACCCACAATAGTACTAAGAATTGCACGCAATGAGAAGTTACGTCCCTTATCGCGAATCTTCATTTTACTCATCACATAGGCATTTGCGAATGACCCTACAATGAAAGCAACGAAAGAGGCAGCTGCGACACGTGGAGCCAAACCAAAAATAGCATGAAAGCCTGCTTCATTCGTCCAATAAGGTGCACCAGGAATCCAGTCGCACAACGCACCCATTGCCACGAAGAAGAAGTTCATCGCAAAGCCTGTCCATATCAACAGACGTGCCTTTTGGAATCCCCAAACTTCACATACACAATCGTTGATGATGTAGGAAATTGGAAACACAATCAAACCACCAGTCAATGAGATACCTAACACAGAGATTTGCTTTGTCTCAAGAATGTTTGCCGAGATAAGGCAAACGCAAAAGAGGATGCTGAAAAGCATAAACAGCACACTCACTTGTTGTTTACTTTTTATCATTGTCTTGTTTTGTTAAAGGGGGTTGATCAAGTACCCCTATTCAATTAAGTGGCTGCAAAGGTACACATTTTTATCCAAACAACCTAACTTCTGTAGAAAAAGAAAAGTGGACTTATATGGCAAAAAGAAGCAAAAAAATGGTCCCTTTGTTTGATGAGTAATTTCAACTCTTCCGTTCAAGCTATACGAAAAGTATCCACACATTTAACGAAAAAATACCATTTCTTTACTAAAATCGAGTACAGAAATGTTTTTTTTGAATGAATTGTTTCAAACGGTAAAATCATCAAAATGATATTTATATTTTGATATACCCTCGTTATTTAGTTTAAATCTTAGTTCTTTATCTTTGGATAGTTTCTGAACCATCCGTCCATACGGAGGCGGATGACGCCAAAGAAGGCTTCGGAGAAGATACCACCACTCATCTTACTTGTTCCTTCACGACGATTAACGAAGATGACTGGTACTTCCTTGATTTTGAAACCAATCTTGAAAGAGGTATACTTCATCTCGATTTGGAAGGCATAACCCTTGAAACGAATCATGTCCAATGGAATGGTCTCAAGAACACGACGACGATAGCATACGAAGCCCGCAGTAGTATCATGCACGTGGAAACCTGTTACAGCACGAACATACTTGCTGGCAAAGTAACTCATCAATACACGCCCGATAGGCCAATTTACAACGTTTACTCCACTTACATAACGTGAACCTACTGCAACGTCGTAGCCTTCATCATGGGTTGCAGCATAGAGACGAGGGAGGTCGTTAGGGTCGTGGCTAAAGTCAGCATCCATCTCAATGATGTACTCGTAGCCATGTTCTAAAGCCCACTTGAAGCCTGTGATATAGGCTGTTCCCAAACCTAATTTACCAGAGCGTTCAATGATAAAGAGACGATCAGAGAACTCTGTCTTAATCAGGTTATGTACAATTTGTGCCGTCCCGTCAGGGCTACCATCATCAATTACCAGAATGTGAAAAAACTTCTCCAATTGGAATACCGCTCGGATAATCTTCTCTATATTCTCCTTTTCGTTGTATGTCGGTATGATTACAATGCTATCGCTTGTCATAGATTTTTGTTTTTGATAGGACAAATGTAGTATAAAAATATGATACTAACAAGTATTTTGTCTGTTTTTATTGGTCTGGGTTCTCTACGAAACCTTGGTATTTGGGAGTAAGGCCAGCCATAACAGAATTGTATGCCTCGTTTAATGTTTCCTTCTCGAATTCAGCACCTTTCCCTTTAGGGAAGATTGGTTTGTGAATAGTGAGGCTAAGTTGGTTCCATACAGGGAAATGCCAATCCTTAGTACGAGGCATGACATCGAAGGACCCATTGATGGTCAGTGGGCATACTGGTAGTTGAAGCTCATCAGCTAACATGAAAGCACCACGACGGAACTTGCCCATATGGCCTGTAAAACTGCGTGCACCTTCTGGGAATACGACGACAGACATTCCTTCATGAAGGGTTTCACGTGCAGTGTCGTATGTTTTTTTGATTTTACTTGCACCACTCTTATCCACATAAATATGATGTGCTTTCTCGCAAGCTAATCCTACTAAAGGTATCTTACGAATAGCTTTTTTCATCATCCATTTGAAGTTACGACCGAGAAAACCGTAGATGAGGAAGATGTCGAAAGCACCTTGATGATTGCTGACAAAGACATAGCTTTGCTTTGGGTCAAGATTTTCACGTCCTTCAATCTTTACAGGAAGAAAGAGCATTCGAATGGTAAACCACGACCACCATTTCCCAGGGTAGTATCCCCAGAAATGTCCATTACCGATTTGACAACCAATGGTTGTTGTTAATGCTGTTAGGATAGACGCAAAGAGAAAGAGTGGGAAGGCAATGAATAGCATGTAAGTCTTATACAAAAATGTAATAACCAGCATGGCTATTGAGGAATGCCTTTTTTGTTGTTTTGCAGTATTACTCATAGATGTATCTTTTTATTTTTATTTCTTAACATGTAATGTTATCACCGCTATTTCGTTAGGCATATTAAGACGGAAGGGTACCAGTCCACCCAATCCTGCTGTAATATATAGATAGCGTCCGTTCTGTTCATAAAGTCCATAATCCTCCTGTTGGCGGATACTTGTTGGTCGCCATCCAAAGATTTGCATCTGTCCGCCGTGTGTATGTCCGCTTAGTGTAAGTTGTGCTGAGGTTTTTGAAAGAATGGAACGTCTCCATGCTGATGGGTCATGCTGTAGCATAATTACAAACGAATTAGGTCCTATTCCTTGCATAGCTTTCTTATAGTTAGAATAGTTTGGAAAAGGTGGTTTCCCGTCGTTTTCTGTACCACAGACATATATAGATTCTTTTGCTGGTGATGTGATTTCTGTGTTTTGATTGCGTAGAAGAGTCCATTTTAAGATTTCTTCTTCTGCTTTTATTAAGCGTGCTTCCTCTGCAGCCTTTTCTTTAGCATCACCTTTGATGTATTCCGTATAGTCATGGTTCCCTAAGACAGAGATAGTCCCTTTCATAGGCTGACGGATTAGTGAAGCCATTTTGTCAACCTCCTCAGGGCGTATATTCTGTAAATCACCTGTAAAGCAAATGAGATTCGCTTTCTGCTTTTCAATGCTATCCATCTCTGCTTTCAGAATCTTACTGCGCCAGCCATTGAAAGTTCCGAGGTGCAAGTCAGATACATGCACAATTCGATAGCCATCAAAAGACTTTGGTAAATCCTTAAAATAGAGGTCTACATGCTTTACTTGTATGTTAGAAACTCCATATGTGAGCCCATATATAAATGTTCCAACGGCAAAACAACCAAGGAGTATACCTATATAATGTCCCCAGTTTCGATTTGTGCGGATGATATATTTCCGAATGATTGAGCCAAAGAGGGAGGTGAGTGCGAAGATAGCCTTAGGTCCAATAAATAGACCGAGAAAGAGTATATATGTGTTCAACCAGGTGAGGTTGTTAGGCGCAAAGTCGCGTATGGAGGCCATAGCACAGGTGTAAATGACCATACCGATAGAAGGTAACCACCATAGTAGACGTTGCCACCAAGCGATGGGGTAACGTTTGCGGAAATAGTGCATATCTATATAGAGGTCAGACAGCACTATTATTAATATAAGATATATAACGATTCTGGCTATCATTTCTTCAATAGGGTAGAAGCAAGATACTTCCTTAGCTCTTCAACAGACTTATTACGACGACGTGCATAGTCTTCTAATTGGTCTTCATCAATCTTTCCTATGTCGAAATACCGGCTTTGAGGATGTGCAAACATGAAGCCCGATACGCTGGCATGAGGTACCATCATTCCACTTTCTGTAAGGTTGATACCAATCCCTTTCATATCCAATAGTTCATACAAAAGAAAATTCATACTTGTGTCTGGGATGGATGGATAACCCACAGCAGGGCGTATGCCTTGATATCTCTCTGCAAGAAGATCTTTTATAGTCAGTTGCTCATCAGCTGTATAACCCCAATACTTCTTGCGTACATCCTCATGAAACTTCTCAGCTGTAGCCTCAGCTAATCGGTCTGCTAAGGTCTGCGAAAGCATACGCTGATAGGGATCTTCCTCATTGTTGCTTGTAAATGCTGCATCGACAGAAGTTGCGAACAAACCAATTGTATCCTTGATTCCTGATGAGGCAGGACGTATGAAATCAGCAAGGCAGAGGTTGGGTTTTCCTGGAATTACTTTCTGCTGACGCAACATAGGGACACGTGTTCCATTGATAATGATATCATCGCCTTCACTATTGGCTTCACATAGTGCAAAGACTGCACGTGTGTGGCATCTCCCTTCCATGTCAGACAATAATTTCTCTGCCTCTGAGCGCAGTTCCAGTTGTGCATCTTTAGCCTTACCATTCATTGACCAAGCATAAAAGAAGTATGCCCAGTTGATGTAAGGAACTATTTCGCTGATATTGTATGTTATTATCTTACTTTTGTTATCTACTTTATTTTCGATCATTATGACTTAGTTCTCATTTCGAAAAGTAATCCTTTCACCATGTATGGTGTTATCAAACTCTTCTTTATTTAACAGGTGGTCTCCATTGCAAAAAGTGTGTAAGACACGCCATTGATAGGTGTGTCCCATCATAGGACTCCACTTGCATTTACTCTGAATACAATCTTCGCTTACTGTCCACGGCTGGTCTGGTGCAACAATCGTAATATCGGCTTTATAGCCTTTACGTAGGAAACCTCGTTGGTCAATACGGAAAAGACGAGCTGGTGCGTGTGACATTAGGTTAACCATCTGTTCTATTGTAAGAACACCTTTGTCTACCAATTCAAGCATAGTGACGAGTGAGAACTGAATCATCGGCATACCTGATGCGGCCTTAGAGCAGCCACCTTGCTTCTGTGCCCATAGGTGTGGAGCATGGTCAGTACCAATGACTGTAATGCGTTCATCCGTGAGTGCCTGACGAATAGCATCTCTATCAGCTACTGTCTTGACAGAAGGATTGCATTTAATAAGTGCTTTCTTTGTAAGATAATCCTCGTTAGAGAAAGCAATATGTGCAATAACAGCCTCTAAAGTTATTCTTCCTTCATCTTCTGGTCGATTAGCCAATGATAACTCTTTTGCAGTAGAGATATGAGCAATGTGTAGTTGTGTTTTGTACTTTCGTGCTAATTCCACTGCTAAAAGCGAGGAAGCCCAGCATGCCTCAGCACTACGTATTTCCCAATGATGTGTAATGTCTGGGTCGTCGCCAAATTGTCCTTTGGAAACTCTCATATTCTCGTTGATAATACCTGAATCCTCACAGTGTGTCATCACTGGTAGATTCAACTCCGCAGCAGTACGGAAAGTCATTTCTAATGCTTCTCGTCGATCAACAAGCATATTCCCTGTTGAGGCTCCCATAAAGAGTTTTATACCAGGAATAGTGTGGATATCCAGTTGAGGAAATAGTGTGTGATTTGTATTTGTAGCACCAATAAAGAAGCTGTAGTTAACATGGCTTGAGCGTTTTGCTCGTTCCCACTTGTCTTGTAAAGCTTCTAATGTTGTTGTCTGTGGATTGGTGTTTGGCATCTCAAAGTAAGAGGTGACACCACCATAAGCAGCAGCACGACTTTCACTTTCAATATCTGCCTTTTCCGTTAGTCCTGGCTCACGAAAGTGAACATGATCATCAATAACACCAGGTAGTACAAAGCACCCCGTGGCGTTGACGACTTCGTCAAATTCTCCACGAGGTGTTTCGTTATTTTCTATAATCTCTATGATACAATCGTCCTCTATGATGAGCGAACCAATAAAGCTTCGCCCTTCATTGACGATAGTTCCACCTTGAATGAGTCTCCTCATATATTATATTCTTTATTATTCGAGGTTGTTTGTTGATTCTTTCGAGATAAGAAGTGATAGACATCTACTAAAGTGAGAAGGAATACATTACTAATAGTAGTTTATTTTCTTTTGCTGTCATTTTAACATATTGTTTCAACATTCTATAATCCAATTAGTTAAATAACAAAATTGAGTGACAGAAGTGACAGCAACCTTCGTTTTAATAAATCGTTTGTTGTTTGTGAGCTCTTTTCCAAGCCTCAAAATAGTCCTATAGATTTTTATGCAATAGCTCTGGCAGCGTAAAGCAGAGAACCCAGAATTGTAGGCTGTGCCTTACTTTGGAATAGAATCACCAGCCATCTGTGCAGGAGTTGGAGGTGCTAAAGCTGCATTAGGAGTTGTTCCTGCGGCATCATTTGTTCCTGCAGGGTCAACCATTCCGTTCATTTCCTTTTGTGCTTGTAGGAAGTCAGTATAGAATGCTTTTATCTGAGGATTTTGCTTAAAGGTATCTGGAGCCTTTGACATAATGTATTCTATCCATGATGGTAACTGATTAATCGCATTAGTATACATATAATCATTCATCCATACAGGGTACACATTAGGTGTTGTTTCGTAGCTGATACGTGTAAGAAAGCACCATGGACCAAGAATGTTATTGAAGTTCTCTGTAATGAACTTTGTAAAGAGTTTATCACCCTTGTCATATACGTTCAATGCCTTCTTAATAAGTTGAGCATTCACTGTTTCCTCATCGTGTCCATTCATAATGGCAGCACTTTCCTCATGATCTATTTCTGCATATTGATTGCGCAGTTGTATAAACTTCGTCCAAAAATCATTTAGCTTGTCATTCAATGGTGTGCCACTGACACGCTGTTGTGTGTTATCCAGTTTGACTGTAATATCTCCCTTTTCAATAACTATAGGAAATTGTAAGTTGATATCATCCATGAATATCTGTGCGACCTTAGTAGAGTCAACGGTCCCATGGAAAGCAAATTGACCATGAACGACATCACATGAATCTAAGTCAATCAGTGAGTCGGCTTGGTCTGTTTTTAGGTATAACTTTCTTCCATCCAAGCTTGAAACGTTGGATGTTCCCTGTATATTGAAGGAGTTGGCACATGATGTAAACACAATAAGTGTTAGAAGTGCGTAAAGAATTTTATTCATAGATCATTAAACTGGTTCTATTTCTTCTCAGACAAAATTACATTCTATAATTGAAGCCGAGAAACTTTTTTATTCAAATTAAAACAATCTCTAAGCTTTTAGCTTTTTTTAGGTACTTGGACTTTCTGTTTCCTTTTTTAGTTCGTAGCTGATACGATGAGTTGTGTACATCTCGATGATAGCAGAAATAAGTAGGAGTATAACCCAATTGTGGTGGAAAATACTTACATAGCTGCTATAGCCATCTAATGAACCTGCAAACATGGGACGAAGAAAATGGTAGGAGTCTTCTACCATAAAGAGTCCTGCAAGAATGAATCCCCATCCTGCAAGTGACATAATCTTACGTAAACGGCGAATTGAAAGAGATGTTCCAAGGTATCGCTGACGTGACTGCATAAGAGAAAATGCAACAGCACCAGCAAGCATTAGCCAACAGGCTATTGGTTGAATCAAAAGGAAAGCGTACAGGCCTGCACCTATAGCCATTATGATCCCTCCCAAAAGGTAAATAATTGATTCGAGTTTATTCAGTTGTCTCATTTTTAGTTGTGTTTTCAGTTTGATGCTCATCATCGCTCAACACGAAGATATCTTCGTTGTCAGCTTTCATGAAATAACGCTCTCGGGCAACGCGTGCAATAGCCTTTGGGTCTGTCTTTAATTCCTTAAGCTGTTGCATATCATGCTGGTACTGACTGTCATACTTTTGGATTTCAGTTTTTAAGTCTTCAATCTGATAAGCATACTCTATGCGCTTCATAAAACTGTTCTCATCCACGACGCCTACAATGAGTACACCCAAGATAATAACGATATGAAACTTAAATCGGCTGAAAAAACTGTAAATATGTCCGGTAATCTTACTCACTTCTTTACATTCTTTTTTGCAAAAGTAAGGAAAAGATTGCATATCGGAGCATTAAACATACATATTTTTAGCAAATTAACAATTTAATTCTTTCCACCTTCCTCCTCTTTTCTTAACTTTTTATTACCTTTGCATATGCAATTAGATTTTGAAATTATGGATGAATATATTGTTTCAGCGCGAAAGTATCGTCCGATGTCCTTTGATTCCGTTGTTGGACAACAGGCGTTGACTACTACGCTGAAGAATGCTGTGAAGAGTGGTAAGTTGGCCCATGCTTACCTTTTCTGTGGTCCACGAGGAGTGGGTAAGACTACTTGCGCTCGTATATTTGCGAAGGCTATCAACTGTGAACATCCAACAGCTGATGGTGAGGCTTGTAACGAGTGTGAGAGTTGTAAGGCGTTCGGAGAAGGAAGAAGCTATAATATCTTCGAGTTAGATGCTGCCAGCAATAACTCTGTTGAGAGTATCAAGTCATTGATGGATCAGACCCGTATTCCGCCACAGGTTGGTCGTTATAAGGTCTTTATCATAGATGAGGTTCATATGCTCTCTACTGCTGCCTTCAATGCTTTTTTAAAGACTTTGGAGGAACCACCTGCACACGTTATCTTCATCCTTGCGACAACTGATAAACATAAGATTCTCCCGACAATTCTCTCTCGCTGTCAGATTTACGAGTTCGAGCGTATGACGGTTCCTAATATCATCAACCATCTTAAGCGTGTTGCTGAGAAGGAGAATATTCAATTTGACGAAGAGGCTCTGAACGTTATTGCTGAGAAAGCGGATGGCGGAATGCGTGACGCGCTCTCAATATTCGATCAGGCTGCAAGTTTCTCACAAGGAAATATCACTTATCAGAAGGTGACAGAGGACTTGAATGTACTCGATGCAGAGAATTATTTTAATATCATCGACCTTGCTTTAGAGAATAAAGTGAGTGAGATTATGGTTCTCTTGAATAGCGTGATCAATAAAGGATTTGATGGCGGACATCTTGTGAATGGCTTGGCATCTCATGTTCGTAACGTGTTGATGGCAAAAGATACACAGACTCTTCCTTTGCTTGAAGTAAGCGAACAGCTGCGTAATCGCTATCAGTTGCAGGCACAAAAATGTCCTGTCAACTTCCTTTATACGGCTTTGCAGATTATGAATCGCTGTGATGTGGAATATCGTCAGAGTTCTAATAAACGTTTGTTGGTGGAACTGACGCTTATCCAAGTAGCGCAAATTACGCAGAAGGATGACGATGTTCCTGCCTCGGGGCGCAGCCCTAAGCGATTAAAATCCCTGTTCAAGAATCTTATCCTGAAGGCTCAACAGAAACCGACTCCGCAGGTGGTCGGGAGCCTGAAACGTGATGATGACACTGTTCGTAGTTCTAATGTTGCCGAAACAGTGTCTGTTGAGGTTGTGTCTTCACCAGAAAAGCCCGTTACAGAAGCGTCAGGCGTACGTCCTAAGGTGAATGTATCTTCTGGTCTTCCAAATTCTGTTAATCTTGGTTCGTTGACGATGTCGTTTGATAATCTACTCAAGACCGATAAGAAGAAAAAGCAGGATGAGGAAGTTGAAGTCACTAATAAGGACGAGCATGAAGGCTTTACACAACAAGACCTTGTTGTGAGTTGGCGTGCTATGTGTTCACGAATGCCAGAGCGTATGCAAGCTTTGTCGCAACGCATGAAGAATATCACGCCTACTATTACAGAGTATCCAGCAATCTTGGTACTTGCTGATAATAATATTCAGCTTAACGAAATGCTTGCTATCAAGTCGCGTATTCGTGCTACTTTGGCTAAGGAATTGCGTAATGGGCAGATTGAAGTAGAGATTCGTCTTGCTAAGCATGAGGAAATTAAGCCTATGCTTACACCTCGTGAGTCTTTGAGTAAACTTTTGGAAACGAATCATCCTGTAAAGAAACTTATCGATACATTAGGTTTGTGCTTGGATTAAGTAACTCTGCGTCTGTCCTGTTACGGCTAATGTTGGCTATTAATATCTTACAGATAAATAAGAAGTTAGTATTTTTTGCAGGAATAGAAAGGCTTAAAAAGGGCTTACGGTTGGTTTTAAGTTGTTGTGTTGATGCTTCGCACATTTGGTGTTGATACTTCGCACATGTTGTGCTGATGGTAAACACTAATCTTATTGAGAGGTAAAAGTGTTGCGTTTTTAAGTGTTTTAGGATGTTATAATTATCAATGACATTCTGTATTGAAGGTATACTATTCAGGTCCTATTGGGCAGCAAAATAAGAATTAAATCTTTTCATTTAGCATATACGTACATTATTGTAAAAGTTAAAATAGCGTAATGGTAGTTCTATTCGGCATTATTTCAGTATTTTTGTACGTTATTTAGGCAATGAGAAATAAGAGCATTATATTCCTATTATCCTTTGTTGTTGTTTTTGCAATGGCAAGTGTCAACATGCCTGTGCCTCAAGGTAAGAAAACCAAGAAGGCAAAGGCAAATGCTGTTGTGGTTGATACTTTACTGAAAGGACAAACTCCAAAGGATAGTAAGGCGGTCGATAAGAATATTCCAGACACCACGAAGATGGATTCTCTTCAGTTGGCTATCTATCATCATAATAAAGCCATAGACGATTCTATTCGTGCCGATAGCATGATGCGTGCACGTTCGAATGGAATTGATGCACCTGTTAAGTATTCAGCAGAGGACTCTCTCGTTTATGATGCAGAGTCGGGGACAGCGTATTTGTATGGTAACTCAAAGGTTGATTATGAGAATATGAAACTTACGAGTGACAAGGTACACATGAATCTTGACAAAAATACTGTGCGTGCAACGGGTACGGCGGATTCTACAACAGAAGGTGGTTTCAAGGGAAAGCCTGTCTTTACAATGGGTAAAGATGAGTATAAGAGTGATACAATGGCTTTCAACTTTAAGTCAAAGAAAGGCTTGATTAAGGGTATTTATACCGAACAGCAAGATGGTTTCTTGAGTGGAGAGGTTGGAAAACGCGATTCTTCGGGTTCTGTTTACTTGCAGCATGGTCGTTACACGACTTGTGATAAACCTCATCCTGACTTTTATATAGCTCTTTCTCGTGCAAAAGTTCGCCCAGGTAAGGATGTTGTCTTTGGACCAGCTTATCTTGTTGTGGCGGATGTTCCTTTACCATTGGCTATTCCATACGGCTTCTTCCCATTCTCAAAGAAGTATTCAAGTGGTTTCATTATGCCAAGTTATGGTGATGAAAGCGACCGTGGTTTCTATCTTCGTGATGGTGGCTACTACTTTGCGATTAGTGATAAGTGGGACTTAAAACTCTTAGGAGAAATCTATACTAAGGGTTCTTGGGGTGTGTCTGCAGCCAGTAACTACCGCAAGCGTTATAGATATTCGGGTTCATTCCTCTTTAGCTATCAGGATTCAAAGACGGGTGACAAGGGATTGCCAGACTTTGCTGAGCAGGAGAGCTTTAAGGTTCAGTGGAATCATCGCCAAGATCCTAAGGCTAATCCTTACAGCTCTCTCTCGGCAAGTGTGAACTTTGCGACATCAAGCTATGAGCGCAACAACCTCAATAGTCTGTATAATCCGCAGACACTCACACAGTCTACGAGAACTTCTTCTGTAAGTTGGAGCACTGGTTTTTCAAGTATTGGACTCTCTCTGAGTGCTACTACGAACCTTGCACAGAATATGCGTGATTCTTCTATACAGATAACACTGCCAGACTTGAATATTAGTTTGAGCCGATTCTATCCTTTCAAGCGCAAGCATCTTGTGGGTAAAGAACGTTGGTATGAGAAGATTTCTATGAGCTATACGGGTCAGTTGGCTAATTCTATATCAACAAAGGAAGATAAGCTCTTACACTCTAATCTGATCAAAGACTGGAAGAATGCTTTCCAACATACAATTCCTGTACAGGCAAACTTTACCTTATTTAATTATATCAATGTGACACCATCTTTTAATTTCACGGATCGTATGTATTCTAAGAAGGTGACACGTGGATGGGATAACACTCTTCAGAAAGAGGTGGTAAGAGATACTACCTATGGTTTCCATAATGTTTACAACTGGAGTATGAGTGTGGGAGCCAGCACGAAATTATATGGTTTCTGGGTACCTAATAGAAAAATATTTGGCGATAAGATACAGGCTATCCGTCATGTCATCACGCCACAGGTTTCATTCTCTTATGCACCTAACTTTGGTGCACGCCGTTATGGCTACTATGATAGCTATCAGTACACAGATGCAAGTGGTAATGTGAAACTTGTTGAGTACTCACCTTATCAGGACGAACTTTATAGTGTGCCGGGTAAGTACAAGACAGAGATGATTAGTTGGGATGTTAGCAATAACATCGAAATGAAGATTAAGAGTGATAAGGATACTACTGGTTATAAGAAGATAAGTATCATTGATGAGTTAGGAGCAAGTATGTCTTACAATGCTGCGGCAGACTATCATCGTTGGAGTGACCTTAGTATGCGTCTACGTTTGAAGTGGTGGAAGAACTATACCTTCTCAATGAATGCACAGTTTGCTACTTATGCTTACGAACTTGATGCTAATGGTAAGCCTTATGTAGGTAATCATACAGAGTGGGGATATGGTCGTTTACCTCGTTTCCAAGGTATGTCGCAGAACTTCTCATTCACTTTGAACCCTGAAAAGTTGAAGAAGTGGTTTGGACGTAAGGATGATAAAGATGATGATAAGGTGTCAGTAGATAGCGATGGCCCAGATACTAACATCGAATCAAACATGGATGATGACCTTGAGAAGGGAAAATATGCTGCTAAGAAGAAGCGCGGTAATATTGCTGAAACGGACGACAATGGTTACATGAGTTTTAATATGCCATGGTCATTGACAATCGGTTATGGTATTACGATGCGTGAGAATACAGCGGGTAAGTTCAATACAAAGACAATGCGTTACCCTTATAAGTTCACACAGACGTTGAATTTCTCTGGAAATATTCGTATCAGTGATGGCTGGAACATTAACTTCTCAAGTGGTTATGACTTTGAAAACCATGCGATGAGTATGACAACAGCCAGCCTGTCACGTGACCTCCACTGTTTTAATATGAGTGCTTCCGTAGTATTAGCACCATATACATCTTACAACTTCACCTTCCGTTGTAATGCATCAACACTGACAGATGCATTGAAATATGATAAGCGAAGCGGTATTATGAATGCTGTACAGTGGTATTAATAAGATTAAATACACTTTATATGACGGACGGTTTTCCCGTCCGTTATTGATTTGAATCCTTTTATAAACAATACAAACGTTTAAAAGAATATGAAGAAACAGACACAGGCTATTCATCAGCCTTATAAACGTAGAGATGCTTATGATGCGTTAAGTATGCCTATCTATAATGCGGTTGCTTTTGAGTTTGATAATGCGAAAGTGATGGCTGATGCCTTTTGTGGACGTATTGATGCTCCTGATTATTCACGTGTGGAGAACCCAACAGTGACTAATCTCGAACAGCGTATTAAGGCTTTGACGGGTGCCGAGAATGTTATTGCTCTCAACTCGGGTATGGCTGCTATCAGCAATACGTTGTTTTCTGTTGTTGAGCAGGGTAAGAACGTTATCACATCACGTCATCTCTTTGGTAATACCTATTCTTTGCTTACATCAACACTGAGCAGATTAGGAGTGGAGACAAGACTTTGCGACCTTACAGATGTTGAGGCTGTAGAACGATTGATAGATGATAATACGTGTTGTCTGTTCCTTGAAGTAATGTCAAACCCTCAACTTGAGGTGGTTGATGTGCGTGCCTTGGCTGAAATAGCACACCGATATAGTATCCCTGTTATCGCTGATACAACGCTTATTCCTTTCACACAGTTCTCCGCAAAGGACTTAGGTATTGACTTGGAAGTCGTTTCAAGTACAAAGTATATTAGTGGTGGTGCAACCTCTTTGGGTGGTCTTGTTATTGATTATGGTACTTATCCTTCTATTGGAAAGCGCCTCTTGCATGAGATGCTCTTTAATCTTGGGGCTTATATGACGCCACAGGTTGCCTATATGCAGACCTTGGGCTTAGAAACTTTGGATGTACGCTATCGTGCCCAAGCAGGTAATGCTTTGGAGTTGGCACAAAGATTACGTACGCTCAAGCCTATTTGTAAGGTGAATTATGTGGGTTTGGAGGATAATCCTTACCATCAGTTGGCAACGAGCCAGTATGGAGAAACGGCTGGAGCAATGGTCACAATAGACTTAGAGAGTCAAGAGGCTTGCTTCAGAATGCTCGATAACTTGAAACTCATTCATCGTGCAACGAACCTCTTTGATAATCGTACGTTGGCTATCCACCCAGCAAGTACTATCTTCGGACTCTTCACCGCAGAGGAACGTGCAGCAATGGATGTGCAAGATACTACTATACGTCTTAGTATTGGTTTGGAATGTGTAGATGATTTATTTGATGATATTAAGCAAGCTTTGGAAGTATGACAAAGACTTATAATTTCGATGAGATAATTGATCGTTCGGGGAGTGGTGACTTGAAGCATGAGGCACTTCTGCCACGTTGGGGACGTAATGACCTGCTACCTCTGTGGGTAGCTGATATGGATTTTGCTTGCCCTGACTTTGTTGTGGATGCCCTTAAAGACCGTCTTTCACATCCTATTTTTGGTTATACCATTGAGCCTGCTGACTATCGTCCTGCTATCATCGACTGGATACGTGCGCATCATGCTTGGGAAGTTAAGCCAGAGTGGTTGAGTTTTATTCCCGGTATTGTTAGGGGTATTGGCTTTGTGGTGAATGTATTTACGGAACTTAACGAAAAAGTTATTATACAACCACCTGTCTATCATCCATTCCGTTTGACTCCAGAGGCTAATCATCGTAAAGTGGTCTTCAATCCGCTTCGTCGTCGTGAAGACGGATATTATGACATGGACTTTGATAATCTTGCAGAGGTTTGTGATGATAAATGCCGTGTTCTGATACTCTCCAATCCTCATAACCCAGCAGGATTGTGTTGGTCAGAAGATACATTACGCCGCTTGGCAGACTTCTGCTACGAGCATAATATTATTGTCATCAGTGACGAGATACACAGTGACATGGCACTCTTTGGTAATCGTCATATTCCTTTTGCTAGTGTGTCAGAGCGTGCAGCAGAAATCAGTATCACCTTTGCAGCACCGACAAAGACCTTCAATATGGCGGGTATTGTCAGTTCATTTGCTATTGTACCAAACGAAGAACTGTGCAATCGTTTCTATGGTTGGTTGAAGGCTAATGAATTAGATGAGCCAACACTCTTTGCACCCATAGCTACGATAGCCGCTTATCGGAAGGGCGAAGAGTGGCGCAAACAGATGTTGTCGTATGTAGAAGAGAATGTTCGTTTTGTAGAAGACTTCTGTCGTGAGCATATTCCTGGTATTCGTCCGCTTCGCCCACAGGCAAGTTTCCTTGTTTGGTTGGATTGCCGTGACCTTGGATTGAAGCATAAAGAACTATTAAACCTCTTTATTGATAAGGCTCATCTTGCACTGAACGATGGTAGAATGTTTGGTGTTGGTGGCGAAGGATTTATGCGCTTGAATGTCGGTACGCCACGTTCTATACTTCGTCAGGCGTTGGGACAGTTGGCTGAGGCGGTGAATGAATTATAAAAAAGAATTGTTATGGAAGCATTAGAAGCATTGTTAACACGTCGTAGCATACGTGCTTATGAAGAGCGTATGCCTGCACAGGAGTTGATTGATAAGGTGATGGAGGCTGGTCTTTACGCAGCAAGCGGAAAGAATATGCAGACCGCTATCATCGTTGAAGTGACCAATAAGGAAGTACGCGACCGCTTGTCTGTTATAAATGCTGAGATAATGGGCGTAACAAGTGATCCTTTTTATGGCGCACCTGTCGTTCTTGCAGTATTAGCAGATAAGAGTAGTCCTAATCATGTCTATGATGGTGCGTTGATGATGGGCAACCTTATGAATGCTGCTCATGCCGTTGGTTTAGGAAGTTGTTGGATTAATCGTGCCAAGCAAACTTTTGAGCGTGAAGATGGTAAGCAGATGCTGAAAGAGTGGGGTATAGAAGGTGATTATGAAGGTATCGGCTTTTGTATTCTTGGTTATGCTGCAAAGGAAGGTAAGACAGCGCCACGTAAGACGAGGCGTATCTTCTATGTGAAGTAAGGATTTGACTTATCACCATTGGGTTAACATGCCTGTATAAGTTAATCATCCTTAACTTGCTATATATAATAAGGTTAAGCAGATATTTCTTTTACGTCATTAAAGTATGTGTTAACGCTCCGCACATGTTGTGCTCATGGTAAGCACCATTGGTGCTGATGCTTCGCACATATTGTGTTGACCACTTGAAACCTTGCTATATGCCGTTAAAGAGCATGCTATTATGGATTAGTTTCTGTTAGGAAGACGATGTTATTTGTGTTTCTTCGCATAGTATTAACAGAAAGATAATAAAAAGTAGCCTCAATACATAAGAATGCTTTATTTGCATTTCAAATGTATTGAGGCTATTCTTTTTATCTTTCAAAGTTGAAAGAGCCTATTCCTCAATGGGAATAAAGGGGGTTAATTACTCTCCCTCCTCTTCCTTCTTCTTACGAGTTGCTCTACGCTTCTTTGGCTTCTCTTCGGTCTTGTCAATCTTTACACCAGCCAACTCTGGATCGATAAGAATACGACCACAGTACTCACAAACGATAATCTTCTTGTGAATCTTCACATCCAACTGGCGCTGAGGTGGAATCTTGTTGAAGCAACCACCACAAGCATCACGCTGTACGTAAACAATACCCAAACCGTTGCGGGCACCACGACGAATACGCTTGAAGCTACGGAGCAATCCAGGTTCAATCTTAGTCTCAAGCTCTGCAGCCTTCTCTTTGAGCAACCCTTCCTCTTCACGTGTCTCCTGCATAATCTCGTCGAGTTCGTTACGCTTCTCCTCTAAGGCGTGCTGACGATCCTCGAGCAATGCACGATTAGCTTCCAAGTCCTTACGCTTCTCTTCAACCTTAATCTGAGCCTCTTTAATCTTCTTATTGCAAAGCTCAATTTCCAGTGTCTGGAACTCGATTTCCTTTGTCAATGTGTCGTACTCACGGTTGTTTGCAACAGAGTCCAATTGTTTGTTGTAACGCTCCAAACTTGCTTGAGCATCAACGATGTTACCCTTTTTCTGGGTAATAGCATTCTGATAATCCTTAATGTCCTGCTCAATCTTCTCAATACGAGTGTGCAGACCTTCCAACTCATCTTCCAAGTCGCGTACCTCAAGTGGTAATTCACCACGCAATGCACGCTTCTCGTCGATTCCTGACAGGGTTGTCTGTAACTGGAAAAGGGCTTTCAACTTCTCCTCTACTGGTAACTCTTTTGGATCTTTCTTTGCCATAGTTCTTATATTAATTTAATTCAAAATTCATAGTTCACAATTCACAATTCATAATTCATAATTCATAATTATGAATTCCACTACTTACTGCAGACTTGTCTACTTCTTAACATTTAACTCGTTAACTTGTCAACTCGTCTACTTGTTAACTAAAATACCCGATGGGATTCGTATTAATCTCAGACAAGTAGCATTTTACACTTGGGCATTCTTGTTCGATAACGTCACGAAGAACCTCAGTAGTGAACTGTTCACTCTGATAATGTCCGATGACACAAATCTGTATTTCTTGCTCATGACCAAAGTATTCGTGATAGCTCATCTCGCCTGTCATGAAGGCATCTGCGCTTGCTGCAATAGCATCCTGCAAAAGGAATGAACCTGAACCACCACAGAGAGCAATGGTACGAATCTCACGACGAAGTAATTCATTGGTTTGAACGCACTCTGCATCAAACTTCTTCTTTAATAACAGAATCAAGTCATCTGCTACCAATGGTTCCTCAAATTCACCGATGACACCATCGCCACCTGTAACTGATTCGCCAGTCTGTGGATTTACCACCTGTTTACTTCGACCGAAGAAACGTAGGTTTTTAAGTCCTAACTTCTCAGCTATCTTGTAGTTGACACCGCCCACAGCTGAGTCTAAGTTTGTGTGCATAGCAGCGATGACGATATCGTTCTTAATAGCTTTTATCACTGTGCGCTGTACATAGTTGGCATCTGTCACTTGTGCTAATTTACGGAAGATGAGTGGATGGTGCGCAACAATCAAGTTACACCCCCGATGGATAGCTTCGTCTACCACCTTCTCTGTCACGTCAAGACACAATAAAGCCCCTGATACTTCCGCCTCTGTCAATCCAACTTGTAGGCCAGCATTATCATAGCTTTCCTGCAAGGGCAAAGGCGCGAATCGTTCAAGGGCATCAATTACTTCCTTTATTTTCACGCTACGCATAAGTTTTAGGCTGCAAAGATAAGAAAATTATTCGATTTTCACAACCTTTGCAGCCTAATTTATTTTCTTTCTATTTCAAAGTAGAATTACTCTTGGATAATTAGATAACGCGACACGTTCCAGAACTTATCTGCATCGGTGATGGTGAGGGTTGTTGTTCTGTCCTCATTCTCCGTGAGTGTATAACTACCTTCTGGGTTCTGAGATAAGAGCTTTGGCCTCGATGAGTTTATCGTCAGTGTCGTTAGTTGCTTGCTGTTAGCCTCTGTAAATTGCTCCTTTGTAATATTGTTGTTGTCTATCTTCTTTGAGAAAAGTGATGTCTTCAAAAGACCTTTCTCTTTCAATGTTTCTTTATTAGCAATGATATAGTAGACTTTATTTGACTCCTTCTCCTCTTTTGCTCTTTGCTTCTCCTTAGCCTTTAACTGAGCATATTCGCGCTCTAAAGCAGCCATATTGAACCTGTAACGCATTGCATCAACACTGTTAGCTTGGTTCATAACGATGTATTTAAGCTGGTCTACAGTGACATCTTTACGACTTGCAACCTGCTCTAATTGGGTTACACGATCTCCTTTCTCCTTCAGCTGTGATGAAAGGAAGTCTATTACCTTGTAAAGATTATCTATTGTAGGGTTAGATGCTGCTGGGACATCCGCTTTCTTAACCTTTTCGCTTAGAAGTTTGTCAATCTGATTCTGTTTCTCTTTGAGGAGCGCACCGAGCCCTCTTATCTGCTGAATAATCTTCGATTTCTTATCCGTATGCTCAGTAGTCTTGCAGAGCATTGCTTCCTGAGAAGAGATGGCGTCAAGGTTAGCTGAAATCTCATCTATAGATGCTGTCAGCTGACTTATCGCCTCTGCCTCTCTGGATGGAGGAGTTACATTGATACGTTCTCTGACAGGGGTCGGACGTTTCACATCTTCACAAGATGTGAAGGCTACAACACCTACAAATACTATCAGAGCTGTTAATTTGTTACGTTTCATCTGTATAATCATCGAATAACAATGCAAAGGTACTCTAATTATGTGAGGAAACGTCAGATTAAATATTAAAAATACTAATAAAAGGAGAAACTTATGCAGCTCCTCCTTTTATTATGCTATTTCTTTGATAAACAGTAGAATATTATCTTACAATAACCTTATGTGTCTTGCCATTCGTTTCCTTGATAATATTCACACCATGTTGCAAATTTTCAAGACGTTTACCAGAAAGGTCATAAATCTTTTTTGTATCCTCTTTCTCCTGCTTATAAACACTGATACCTGTAGGGTTTTCTTCCCAAATACACGTTGCTGTTACTCCTTCTTCCCCTGATTGTTTGATATTTTCTACAATACCACTTGCATTCTGGTTATACGTAATAGTGAAATCATCATCACTTGTCCAGCCAAAATGGTGTTTATCTATCACCGTATAGCGCACAGAAGCCACTGGATGTTGGAAAACTTTGCCAAAGTATCCTGCAAAGAGTTGTCCGTATGGTGAGATTCCTTCATAATCAGCAATTGAGGAAATTGGGTTATAGAGTAGTGGAAGATACTTGTTGGTAATGCTTTTGTTGTATTCATAAGCTACCTGTCCTACTTTTTTACTATCTCGAAAATGCTCTACGAGTGTTATATCTCCGTCGGTCCATGTCAATTTATACTCTGTGTCTGGTCGTCCATTACTGGTTGTTACAACCTTTATCAGTTCACCTGCATCATTATATGTGTAGTTGTAATCTGCCCAATATTCAGGTTTTCCTTCATGTGTTGACAAGCGTATTCTTTCTGAAACAACTCTATTATTCTGGAGAACAGATGTTCGATAATCTTTATCGTTTACATTATCATTCTCATAGAAGATTTGCTCCACTTGGTTATAGTTATAAGTATACTTGCTGTTACGTTTTAAGTCGTCGTCAGCAATATATTCAATAGTCTCTACCAGCTTTCCTTTATCATCATACTTAAATTCAAAGTAAGATTCGCCAAAGGTCATTTTCAACAATTTGTTATCATTCTGTGCACTTATGGTCTGTGCTAAAACAATGAAACAAATAAGCAATAAGTAGATTTTCTTCATAATTAATACAATCAAAATTTATAAATAGTTGTTCTTTTATCAACTGCAAAGTTAATAAAAAAAACATTAATTCGGCTTTTATTCTCTATTAATTCTAACCAAATAGTTATATAATGTTTTCGTTATTATCCAATAAAGCTGGGTTGTGGGATATTTCACGAATTTCCTGTGACTCCGTTTGTCTAAATACAATTCAGGCTTATTAGTCCAATTACTTAATCAAGTAATAAGGGCTAATAAGCCTGAAAGGGTTTATCCTAATGCGAGGATACGTTCTAAGTCTTTTTCTTCACCTACTACCCATAGGACGTCACCAGCCTGCAGGCAGCGGGAAGGAGTGATGAGTGTGAGGTTCTTCTGACCTTCGTCAACACCCACAACCATACAGTTGTATTCGTCGCGGATACCACTGTCTTTAAGCGTCTTTCCAATGAAAGGACTTGTTTTAGAGATGGTGAAGCTGCGGAGTTTCATCTCATGCTTCTCTATGTTAGTAACCTCTGGCTGTAACTCAGCATTTATTGCCTTAGAAAGTTTTGTAAGCTGCTCATCATTACCAATGGCTTGCAGCTTGTCGCCAGGGAAGAGAATTGTTCCTCCATTCGGAATATTGATATGCTTGGAGCCACGAAGTATACTACTGATATGCACACCAAAGCGATTTCGGAGCTGCAAACTATACAATGTCTTACCAGCCCATAGCGAGTCGTCAGGCAGTTCGAGATTGGCGATATGAATATCACGATCAATCAGGTGATTGGCAAATAGTGGCTTCTTCTTTCCTTGTTTTTGTGCTTCGATTTCACGGCTTTGAAGGTTCTGAATAAACAGACGTTCCAGCGTTATACTTCTCTTTTTGATCCAACGAGAGAGGAGCATTAATATCAACAAGCCCACTGCAACAGCAATCATCAGTGCATTTTTAAAGCGTGTAAGGTAGTTGCATACGTAGAAGATGAAACTGAGTGCAATAAGGACACGTGCAAGGATGGTTGCAGTGAGAGGTAGACGATTGATACGACGGTCTGTCCATAGTGCTTTGAACGCTTCTGAATGATTCTGCTTCATCACGATAGAGCGTAAGAAAGGTGCAATAAAGACGATTGTGAGGAATCCACATACGGCATTACCAATCCAGTGACTGCCAGTCCATTTTATGGATAGATCCCTACATATAGGAAGGGCAGCAGAGAACATGATAGCGATGACAGCAGCAGAGAGAATACCATAGATAAGGGTGTTGAGTATCATCTTCTTCATAAGAACTTTCCAATGGTTGTTAGATGAAGCACTCTCTCCTGCACTGTTTGTCTGAATATGAGTAAGACGGCGTACCCATCGCTTTGGAAGATGCTTAACGAGGACGTTATAACAAGGTTCTGCTGCACGAATCATATACGGAGTAAGGAAGGTTGTGATAACTGATACAGCTACGACAACAGGATAGAGGAATTCGCTGATTACACCTAAGGACTTTCCTAATGTTGCTATAATAAAGGCAAACTCGCCAACTTGTGCCATTGAGAATCCACAGCGCATAGCGTTTTTAAGGGTCTGTCCACCGAGAAGATAACCCAAGGTTCCGAACAACGCCTGTCCAACAAGGATTGTTATGACAAGTAAAATAATTGGTATAGCATATTGTACAATAACATCAGGCTTTACCAACATACCAACAGAGACGAAGAAGATGGCTCCAAAGAGATTCTTTACAGGATCTACAAGGCGGATAATTTTGTCGGCTTCAACCGTTTCTGCTAAGATACTTCCCATAACGAAAGCACCGAAGGCAGCACTGAACCCTACTTGTGTTGATATAACGGCCATAAGACAACAGAAACCTAATGACACGACAAGTAAGGTCTCATTGTTAAGGAATTTACGAACAGAACGAAGGAAGAGTGGAATGGCAAAGAGCCCAACAACAAACCATAAAACAAGGAAGAATCCAATCTTCATGATGCTACCAAGAAGCTGTACGCCGTCAGGATTGTTTCCGCTGGCTACGGTGCTGAGCATCACCATCATAACAATGGCAAGGATATCCTCCAAGATAAGTACGCTCATCACGGTAGAGGCGAAGCCTTGCTGTGTGAGTCCCATGTCTGAGAAGGCTTTGTATATAATGGTTGTGGAGCTCATTGCGACCATACCTCCGAGGAAGATACAGTCCATCTCTTTCCAACCGAAGCTGTGTCCTACAATGACACCTAAGACCATCATACTGAAGATGATAGTACAGGCTGCGATGATGGGGGAGGCTCCCATCTTGAGAATCTTCTTAATAGAGAAGTCTAATCCCAATGAGAACAATAAGAAGATAACACCAATATCTGCCCATGTCTGTATGTCGGCTTGATCGACAACGCTCATGGTATAAGACATGTGAGGTGATACAAGGAAACCTGCCACAATGTATCCTAAAACCAAAGGTTGTTTGAGTTTCTTGAAAATAAGTGTTACAAATCCTGCTACAACGAGAATAAGAGCAAGGTCTTTGACCAATTCGGGTAGTTCTGACATAAATACTTTATGGAGTTAGAGGAGATAGTGGGGTAGTTGGAAATTAAACCAATACCTTTTATGAGTAATTTTGTAGGTGTTGTTTGTGGGAGAGGTGGGCTGTAGCTGAAAATCTTATAGTTAAAAAAAGGAGTTAAACCAACATAAATATATAATCCATAAAAGTGTTGGTTTAACTCCGGTATGATATCTTGAACTAATTAATCTTCAGTGCTTAATCATTAAACTCAGCCGTCAGTCGGCAGATGTTAATGATAACCTGCATGGCTTTCTCCATTACCTGAACAGAAACGAATTCGTAAGGACCGTGGAAATTTACGCCACCTGCAAAGATATTTGGACAAGGAAGACCCTTGAATGAAAGCTGTGCACCGTCCGTACCACCACGAATAGGCTGTACCTTTGGAGCAACATTTGCCTGCTGCATAGCTTGGAGAACTAATTCAATAACGTGCATGTTAGGTTCGATCTTCTCCTTCATGTTATAGTACTGGTCGTTCATCTTCAGTTCAACAGTTCCTTCGCCATACTTCTCATTCATCTGCTTTACACAGTTCTCCATGAAACGCTTGCGGTCTTCGAAATGCTCACGGTCATGGTCACGGATGATATAACTGAGTTTAGCTTCTTCACAGCGACTCTCAATACCGATGAGATGATAGAAACCTTGATAACCTTCAGTCTCTTCTGGAATCTCTGTTGAAGGAATCATGTTGTTGAATTCGCATGCTAAACGGCTGGCGTTTATCATCTTTCCCTTAGCATAACCTGTATGAACGCTTACTCCATGGATAAGAACTTTAGCACCAGCAGCGTTGAAGTTCTCGTATTCAAGCTCACCGAGGTCGCCACCATCAATGGTATAGCCCCATTCACAACCAAACTTCTCCACATTGAAGTGATGTGCACCCATACCAATCTCTTCGTCTGGGTTAAAAGCAATGCGGATGTCACCATGCTCAATCTCGTCATGGTTGCGGAGGAAGCACATAGCTTGTACAATCTCAGCAATACCTGCCTTATCGTCGGCACCCAATAAGGTTGTACCGTCTGTTACGATGAGGTCTTCTCCCTTATGTTCTAAAAGCTCTGGGAACATTTGTGGAGAACTAACCATATTAGGATTCAGTTGTATATCACCACCATCGTAGTTCTCTACGATACGAGCATTAACATTAGCACCACTTGCATCAAGTGCTGTGTCATAGTGAGAAATAAAACCGATTGTAGGAATCTTCTTCTTTGTGTTGGCAGGGAGGGTGGCATATATGTAACCCATTTCGTCCATCTCAACATCTTTCAATCCTTCACGCTCAAGTTCATCCTTGAGATATTTTGCAAAGATGAGTTGCTTCGGTGTACTTGGCACTGTCTCTGAATCCTCAGCCGACTGTGTGTCAAACTTGGTGTAGTTGATAAATCTTTCTACTATTTCCATGATGTTACGGATATTTAGTTGTATATCTTTTTGCTGTGTCAGTACTGCTAATTGCAGTCTGTCATTTGCAAAGATACTATTTAATTTTGAGAATGCCTAATGATAGAACATCTGCTGTTTCTTTTTAGGATTTCTTATTATGCTGAATAGGATATTACTATACATTCCATGAGTTTAGTTTTTATTCCCTTTGCTGTCATTTTAACATTTGGCGTGAACTTATTGTAAACTAATTAGTTATGTCTTTGTCGCGACTGACAGAAGTGACAGCAACTCTTGTTTTATATAGTTTCATGTCCTAAACCTCACAAGCTATTGCATTCCTTAAGAAAGAACAGTTGTTTCTTTTTTCTTTCCAAAGAATTTATTGACTGCAAGGGCTATAGCTCCATCGCCTGTTACGTTGCAAGCTGTACCGAAGCTGTCCATAGCTATGTACAAGGCAATCATTAATGCTTGTGCCTCTTCGTTAAAGCCCAAGATACTTGATAAAGGTGCTAAGGCCGCCATGATGGCTCCTCCTGGTACTCCTGGTGCTGCTACCATAATGATGGCAAGCATGAGAATAAAGTAAATGAAGAGTCCTGGGTCATGTGGCAGATCTGTCAATAGGCATATGGCTAAAGCACAAGCTGTAATCTTCATCGCACTACCACTGAGGTGGATAGTTGCGCATAGTGGCACGACAAAACTTGCCACTTCATTGCTTACCTCGTTTTTTTCTGTCTGCTTTAGTGTCACAGGGATGGTTGCTGCAGACGAACTTGTACCTAATGCTGTCAGATAAGCTGGCAACATATTCCACAGTAGTTTGAAAGGATTGCGCTTAACGATAGCTCCTGCAATGCAGAACTCATAGATAAGGATGAGTACGTGCAGTACGAGGATAACAATGATAATCTGTGAGAAAACCAAAAGTACCTGTCGTGCCTGTCCGTTATGGGTCATGCTGAGGAAAACACCAAAGATATAAAGTGGTAGGAGAGGGATAATAGCCTTCTCAATCACTTTCTCAATAATAGTCTTGAACTCATTGAAGATATTCTCCATTGTGCGTAAACCACCGTATGCAATACCCAGTCCGACGATGAATGAGAATACCAAACTACTCATCACGTCAACCATAGCTGGGATATTGATAGTAAAGTAAGGTGTCAGCTCTGTTGCCTTATCAATGTGTGGTATTGCTCCTCCCGTAGAAGCAATCATAGAAGGAAATAGCCACGTTCCTGTTCCGTAGGACAGACCGCCTGCCACAATCGTATCCACATAGGCTATCGCTACTGTTGCAAGTAGCAACTTACCTGCGCCCTTACCAATTCCAGCAATAGCAGGCGTTACCAATCCAATGATAATCAGTGGTATCATAAAGCCAAGGAACTGACTGAAAATACTATTGAATGTCAGAAAAACCCTTACTGCTGGGTCTGGGAGATAATAGCCAAGGAATAGGCCAAGTAGTATGGCAATGATAACACGTGGTAGTAGTCCAATTTTGATTTTCTTTTGCATACTCTATTCTTTTAAGATGAATTATTCGATTTCTGAGCTAACGCGGTTGAACAAAAAAAGGATGAACAGTAAACAACCATACATCCTTTGTTACAATCTATGACTCCATCGGGAGTTCTGTTTCTTCTTTTCGTGACTCCATTGGGATTCAAACCCAAGACCTTCAGAACATTTTTCTGACCTCATTCAGCTAAAT
>CAUVDL010000016.1:0-45142 GCA_963550695.1 uncultured Prevotella sp.
CATATTTCTGACTTATTATCTATAAAATATTGAGTAATAATCGGTTGTAAATACACTAATATAATGCCAAAATAATATGGCTAACTAATACTCCTCCTGCTGGATATCGCAACGTGAAAGGTGGCATTCATTATGTTGCCAATGATTTGTATATGGGTTTATTCAATAAAAAGGTATATCCTTATTTAAGTTCTATTTTTGAGGTGAACGGTGTCAAATATGTTCCCGTATCAGAGCACACTTGTGGGTCTTCTGGATTTTGGAGTGATAAGGTTTGCCACTTGTGTTTAGAGTTTTAAGCAATGTCACACGGAGGCACGGAGGGGACGGAGGATTATTAAAACAAAGCAACGGAAGTCACAGAGGCACCGTCGGTGCAGGGAGCGACGGAGCTTGTTTGCCAATTCTATTAGCAATTTAGATACAAAACGTTTATCCCAAAAGAGTTATCAATAATCTGTAGGCTACACCTCCGCCGCTCTTTGTGCCGTCGGCACCTCCGTGACATTGCGTTACCTCCGTCCCCTCCGTGACTCCGTGTGCCTATTATATAAGACTTTTAGTTTATCACTCCATATTTCGGAAGAACCACACTTGTGATGCTTTAGATTGCATTTATACAGGAGAACCTTATGAACTCAAAATTAATAAAAAGGTCAACTATAAGGGTGTCGACATGACAGTCAGAGAAATTAATCCTTATACAGCCTATAAGTGTGCAAATATAAAGAAAGCTTACATCGATATAAATGGGAGTATTGGCGATAATGCCTTTAGCGGATGCACTAATCTTGTATCTGTAGACATAAAAGCTGGTAATAGCATTGGCAAACGGGCTTTTTATGCTTGTAGTAGTCTAAAGAACTTTACCTTTGGAAGTGGATTACAGAGTATCGGACAAGAAGCATTCTCTGATTGTATCAATATTGCACATTTGCTGCTTTTTCATTTACTTTCTTGCAAATATCAATACAAAGAGTTATATTTGCAAAACGAAAAGGAGAATAATATATGATTAAATTCAAAGAAAAAACAAGAGAAGAACTTATCGCTGGTTTCAAGCGAGCCATTGAGCGGAGACGAGAATTTGAGGAGGAAGCCCAAAAAGAGTTTGTAGATATGCGTAAGCGTGGAGCAGCATTGAAAAGAGCATTATAAAACCCCTTGACAAACCCCAAGCCTAAAACACCATTGGTATTTACCATCGGCACCACTCGTGCTAAGCATAAACACATGATGTGATAGGAATTAACACATCAAAAGAAGATGGTGGAAATGACTGCTATTCCCATTAAAATGAGATATAAGTAAGCCCCCCAATGCCTAACATATACGGATAATTCTTATCGGACATCATCTGTTAAGGACTTTGGACTTTCAGAAAATAAACCAGCAATCAAGACTAAGAAAAAACCAAACTCACAAACACTTTGTAAAGAAATATCACAACCTAAAATTTTATAGGTGCTTAACTGCATTCGAATTAAGGCTTAATTGACTTGCAAAAGATGCCCTTTTGAGGTCTTACTAACGCCCTTTTGAAATGCAATTAAGCACCTTTTCTTATGCTCTTTCTCAACAATCTGATTATATGATAGTTATAAGAGCATACGAAAAGTTGTTTTTTATCTAAAAAAAAGGTATACAATCACCGTCCTTTGTAAACATATTTCGCAACAACTTCTTTTAATAGTGAGAAATTATTCACTACTTTGCAACAAATAAGAAATCTGAACAAAAATACATTGAGTACATTCTTAAATATACTAACAAGCGCAATGTTAATTGTTTTTAACACACCATACCCTATTATTTTCAAAGTTAAGTTTGCAGTTATCGTTTATTTTTATTTACTTTGCAGGTCTTGAAATAGTAACTAAAAACAGTACATCATGGTAAATACCAAAGAAACACACTACGCGTGTGGACTGAAAAAAGAAGACTTCCAAACAATAATAGACGGTAAGAAGACTGATCTATATGTACTCAGAAATGCCAAAGGCAATGAGGTTGCAGTCACTAATTACGGTGGTGCAATTGTTGCGATTATGGTCCCTGACAAGGATGGAAACTTGGCTAATGTCATTCAAGGACACGACAATATACAAGAGGTGATTAACTCACCAGAACCTTATCTTTCAACTCTTATTGGTCGTTATGGTAATCGTATTGCCAAAGGTCGTTTCCAGTTGAACGGGAAGGAATATAAGCTTGCTATTAATAATGGTCCTAACTCTCTGCATGGAGGTAAGAAAGGCTTTAATGCTAAGGTATGGGATGCCGTACAGGTTAATGACCACGCCGTTGTCTTAAAGTACACCTCTTCTTATGGAGAGGAAGGCTATACAGGCGAAGTTGATGTCTGGGTAGCATATTCATTCTCTGATAACGACGAACTCATTATCAAATATTCTGCAAAGACCAACAAGAAGACTATCATCAACCTTACCAGTCATGGTTTCTTCTCTTTGGCAGGTATTGCTAATCCAACACCGACAATTGACGACTTAGAGTGCCAGATTAATGCTGACTTCTACCTCCCTATTGACGAGACATCAATTCCAACGGGTGAGATTTTGAAGGTAGCTGGTACCCCATTCGACTTCCGTCAGCCAAAGACCGTAGGTCAGGATATCGATGCTGACCACGAGCAGATTAAGAATGGTGCGGGTTATGACCACTGCTTTGTTCTGAACAAGAAGGAAGAAGGCGAACTTTCATTCGCTGCACGCATCAAGGAACCAAAGAGTGGAAGAACGATGGAGGTTTATACCACAGAGCCAGGTGTACAGGTATATACCCATAACTGGGCTGACGGATATAAGGGACAACATGGAGCAACCTTCCCACGTCGCAGTGCTATCTGCTTCGAGGCACAACACTTCCCAGACAGTCCAAACCATCCTTATTTCCCTTCAGTCATTCTGGAACCATGCAAGGAATACACACAGAGAACGATTTATAAGTTCGGTGTTGAGAAATAAGCATCCAAAAACGAAATAATAAATAAAAATTGAAATATCAAAATGGAAAATCAAACTAACAAGAAAGGAACCCTGGTGGCAATTATCACCATGATGTTCCTCTTTGCTATGATCTCTTTCGTTACCAACATGGCAGCACCATTTGGTACAATTTGGAAACAGCACTATGACTGGGCTGGCATGATGGGTAATATGATGAACTTTGCTGCTTACCTCTTCATGGGTATTCCTGCAGGTATGATGATTACAAAGTATGGTTACAAGAAGACTGCTCTTGTTGCTTTGGCACTTGGCTTCATCGGTATTGCCATCCAATATGGTTCAAGTAGAATGGATGGAAACGAAATCAGCACATACGTAGTTTACCTTCTCGGAGCCTTCGTTTGTGGTTTCTGTGTTTGTATCTTGAATACTGTAGTAAACCCAATGTTGAACCTTCTTGGTGGTGGCGGTAACCGTGGTAACCAGCTTATCCAGACTGGTGCATCATTGAACTCGCTCGCAGCTACACTGACTCCGATGGTAGCAGGTTCTATGATTGGTGAGATTACTAAGAGTACATCACTTGAGGTTGTATCTCCATTGTTGCTTATCGCATTGGTTATCTTTGCAGCATCATTCGTTATCGTTTGGTTTACACAGTTGACTGAGCCAGAGACAGAGAAGGCTGACGTTGTAGGTGGTATCAAGGGCGCATTAGGCTATCGCCAGTTATTGCTCGGTATCATTGCAATCTTCTTCTACGTAGGTATTGAGGTGGGTATTCCAGGTCAGCTCCTGTTCTACCTCAGTCAGCCAGTTGCAGAAGGTGGTGTACTCGGTAGTGCAGCCATCGCTGGTCTTATCGCTGGTATCTATTGGTTGTTGATGCTCGTTGGTCGTTTCGTAAGTGCTTTCATCAGTGGTAAGGTATCTTCACGCACACAGCTCACAGTTACTTCTGCATTGGCTCTTGTACTTCTGATTGTGGCTATCTTCATGCCAGAAGCAAATACAATGAGCCTTACAATTCCTAATATTGCAGAGAGCACATGGATTCAAGCTGAGGTTCCAACAAAGGTATTACTCATCATCCTTTGCGGTATCTGTACATCAGTAATGTGGGGTGTTATCTTCAACCTCGCCACAGAAGGTCTTGGTAAGTACACAGCTACAGCTTCTGGTCTCTTCATGACCATGGTTGTTGGTGGTGGTGTTATGCCATTGATTCAGAACCTTATGGCTACAAAGGTAGGCGATATCCAAAGCTACTGGCTCATTGTGGGTATGTTAGCATACATGCTCTTCTACGCTTTGATTGGCTCACACCCTTCTAAGAAGGCTTAAACAGACATCTTTATAATGGCAGGCACTACGCTTGCCATTATATCGAGATAATTCAATTAAATCCTAACAATCTTTTCAAATATTACTAACATGGACATAGAATTCGTAAGAAGTCGTTTTATTAAGCATTTCGACGGCAAGACAGGAAACATTTATTTCTCACCAGGACGTATCAACCTCATTGGCGAGCACACTGATTATAATGGTGGTTTCGTATTCCCAGGTGCAGTAGATAAGGGCATCATGGCTGAGGTTCGTCCTAATGGTACAGATACTATAATGTGCTACTCTATCGACCTCAAAGACCGTGTAGAGTTCAAGGTTAACGACCCAGAGGGTCCTCGCGCAACATGGGCACGCTTCATTTATGGTATGGTACAGGAGTTCAAGGCACTCGGTGTCGACGTAAAGGGTTTCAACATTGCTTTTGCAGGAGATGTACCTCTCGGTGCAGGTATGAGTTCTTCTGCTGCTATGGAGAGTTGCTTCGGATGCGCACTGAACGACTTGTTCGCTGACAATAAAATATCAAAGTGGGACATCGCTCTCGCTGGTCAGGCAACAGAGCACAAGTATATCGGTGTGAACTGTGGTATCATGGACCAGTTTGCAAGCGTCTTCGGTCAGGAAGGCAAGCTGATGCGTCTTGACTGCCGCAGCCGTGAGTTCGAATACTTCCCATTCAATCCACAGGGTTACAAGCTCGTTCTTGTAAACTCAAAGGTTAAACACGAACTCGTTGGTAGCCCATACAACGATCGCCGCAGAAGCTGTGAGAACGTTGTTGCTGCTATCGCTGAGCAGTTCCCAGAGAAGAAGTACGAGACATTGCGTGATGCTAACTGGGACGAGTTAGAGGCTGTTAAGGACAAGGTAAGTGCTGAGGACTACCAGCGTGCACACTTCGTTCTCGGTGAGAAGGAGCGTGTCCTCGCTGTTTGTGACGCACTTGTTGCCGGTGACTATGAGACAGTAGGTCAGAAAATGTACGAAACTCACTACGGACTCAGCAAGGAGTATGAGGTAAGCTGCGAAGAGCTTGACTTCCTCAACGACATTGCTAAGGAGAATGGCGTGACTGGTTCTCGTATCATGGGTGGTGGCTTCGGTGGTTGTACCATCAACCTCGTTAAGGACGAGTTGTATGACAAGTTCATTGCTGACGCAACAGAGAAGTTCACAGCAAAGTATGGTCATGCCCCAGAAGTTTATCCAGTGGTTATCAGTGAAGGCTCTCACAAAGTTTGCTAAGAACATAATGGCATCTAACAAGGTGCCACTTTCATCGATATTTAATTAGTATAAGGGCTGGATTCTGTATAAGAAGGCCAGTCCTTATCTAAAAATAAGAATCATAAACACAAGAAGTAATCCAACACAAGAATAACCTTTAAATTCCAATACATAACAGAAAAATTATTACTACGCAACCAAAAAACAAAACAAGTTTACATCTCTAAATCAAAAACCTACAACATGAATAAATACTATAAAGGAGAACCCAAACTATTTGTCTCAGTTGACTGCATCGTACTCGGATTCGAAAACAAGAAGTTACAGCTACTCGTTGGTAAACGTAAAGTTGAGCCGTACAGCGGTAAATTATCTCTCTATGGTGGATTCGTAAGAGAGAATGAAAGTTTGAAAGAAGCTGCTAACAGAGTTCTTTTCCAGTGTACAGGAATCAATGATATTTATATGCGACAGGTGGGTGCTTTCGGTGAAACCGATCGTGACCCAGGTGATCGCGTCATCTCAATTGCTTATTGCGCGCTCATCAATGTGTCTGACTACGACAATAAGCTATTGGAAGAAAATGACCTACAATGGGTTGACATCAATAAGTTGCCAGAGTTGTTTGGTGACCATATCGAGATGGTACAGTTAGCATTAAGCCAACTCCGCAAGCTCATCAACAAAGACCCACTCGGTTTCAATCTTCTCCCAGAGCTCTTCACACTCACACAGCTTCAGAATGTCCACGAAGCAATTATGGGTGCTGAAATGGACAAGCGTAACTTCCGCAAGCGTATCAAGCAAATCGACTTCATTGAGAAGACAAAATTCATTGATAAGATTACGAGCAAACGCGGTGCAGCACTGTATCGCATTAATAAACAAGCATATACAGACGCCTTACTATAATCAATAATAGCAAGGCTAACGACATAAGTGTTTAGCTAAGATAAAATATAAAAGGGTATATCGAATGTAAAAACGTCATTGACGAACATTCAGATATACCCTTCTTTTCATATAATTATCCATCAATTGCTGTTTCTCTTGTGGCTGATAGCATACTTACGCACCCACAAGACGACTGGTGCTAACGTCCAGCACCAATCGTGCGAAGCCTCCGCACAATAGGTGCGAGGCGTTAACACCATTATAAAAGGAGGATAAAAAGAGGCAAAAAAGAGAAGAAAAATACACCTCTCACAGCTAAAACCATTAGTAGCCGAAGAAGAATAGAACTTCGACAAAATAGCCATAAAACAGCCACTCACCAATTAAACAAAGCAAAGCAAATACTATGCTTTGGGCATTTTTGGATATTTTGGGAAAATAGTAAGTTTATTATTTTGATGTCTCCATATTTATCTTTATATTTGCATTATAATTTAAAAATCCTATCTATTTATGAATGACAAGAAATTGATGAACAGAGCAGCGGATAACATTAGAATTCTCGCAGTGTCAATGGTTGAAAAAGCTAAATCAGGACACCCTGGTGGAGCTATGGGTGGTGCGGACTTTATAAACATCCTCTTCTCTGAATTTCTCGTCTTCGACCCAGAACAGCCTGAGTGGGCAGGACGTGACCGATTCTATCTTGACCCTGGTCACATGTCACCAATGCTTTATGCAGCATTGACCCTCCAGAGAAAGTTCACGGTTGATGATATCAAACAATTTCGCCAGTGGGGCTCAATCACCCCAGGACATCCTGAAAGAGACATCGCACATGGAATTGAAAACTCTTCAGGTCCACTTGGTCAAGGTCATGCCTATGCTGCTGGTGCAGCCGTAGCTGAGAAGTTCCTTGAGGCACGCCTTGGTAGTACAATGATGCAGCATAAGATTTATGCCTACATTTCTGATGGTGGTATCCAAGAAGGTATCAGTGCAGAAGTAGGACGCTTGGCTGGCAACTTAGGCCTTAACAACCTCATCATGTTCTACGATGCCAATGATATTCAGCTTTCTACCGAGTGCGGTGCCGTTATGTCTGAGGACACAGCAATGAAGTATCAGGCATGGGGTTGGAACGTATTGAAGATAGATGGCAACGATCCAGACGCTATCCGTGAGGCTCTTGTTGCTGCAAACAAAGAAGAACGTCGCCCTACTCTTATCATTGGTAAGACCATCATGGGTAAGGGTGCTTTGCAGGCAGACGGTAGTAGCTACGAACATAGCATTAAAACACATGGCGCACCACTCGGTGGTGATGCCTATACAAATACAATAAAGAATCTTGGTGGCGACCTTGAAGACCCATTCAAGATTTTCCCAGAGGTACAGAAGCTTTACGATGACCGTGCAGCAGAACTCAGAAAGATTGTTGCTGAGCGTCATGCAGCAGAAGCAGTATGGGAGAAAGAGAACCCTGAGAAAGCAGCACAGATGCGTGAGTGGTTCTCTGGCAAGGCTCCAAAGATAGATTGGAGTGGTCTTGTACAGAAGCGCGACATCCCTACACGTAATGGTTCTGCAGCTTGTCTCGGTGTTATTGCTGAGCAGGTACCTAACATGATTGTATCATCAGCCGACCTCAGCAACTCTGATAAGACTGATGGTTTCCTTAACAAGACACATTCCCTCACACGTGACGACTTTAGCGGTGCCTTCTTCCAAGCAGGTGTTAGCGAGTTGGCTATGGCATGTATGTGTATCGGTATGATGCTTCATGGTGGCGTTATCACTGCAATGGGAACCTTCTTCGTATTCTCAGACTACATGAAGCCAGCTATTCGTATGGCTGCTCTCATGAAAACTCCAGTTAAGTTTGTATGGAGCCATGACGCTTTCCGCGTTGGTGAGGATGGTCCAACACATGAGCCAGTAGAGCAGGAAGCACAGATTCGCTTGATGGAGAAGCTGCAAAACCACGCTGGGCAGGATTCTGTTCGTGTACTTCGTCCTGCTGATAGTGATGCTGCAACCGTTTGCTGGCAGATGGCTATGGAGAACATGGAAACCCCAACAGCACTCATCTTCTCACGTCAGAATGTGAAGAGCCTACCAGAGGGAACAGACTATCAGCAGACTCGCAAGGGTGCATATATCGTAACAGGCTCTGATGAGCAGTTTGATGTTATCCTCGTCGCAAATGGTTCTGAGGTTTCTACCTGCGTTGCTGGAGCGGAATTGTTACGCAAGGATGGAGTGAAGGTACGCGTTGTTAGCGCACCATCAGAGGGTCTCTTCCGCCGCCAGAGTAAGGAGTATCAGGAGCAGATTCTGCCAAGAGACGCAAAAATCTTCGGTCTTACAGCAGGTCTCCCAGTGACGCTCGAAGGCTTGGTTGGTGCCAATGGTAAGGTATTCGGCCTTAACAGCTTTGGATTCTCAGCACCTTATACGGTCTTAGATGAGAAGTTGGGATTCACTCCAGAGAATGTTTATAAACAAGTAAAAGAGTTTTTAGCATAAACGTTTAACCTGAGTCTCTAAGTTTCTCACCGAAGGCAGAGGCTCATAAAAACCTAAACAGCTTATGGAAATTAAGACAGTAGGAGTTGCTTGCGACCACGCAGGCTATCCATTGAAGCAGTTCGTGATCCAGTATTTGGAAGAACACAAGTATGCATATAAGGATTTTGGCTGTAATAGTGATTTAAGTTGCGATTATCCTGATTATGCTCACCCATTGGCTGAAGCCATTGAAAGTGGTGAAGTTTATCCTGGTATTGCTATCTGTGGTAGCGGTGAAGGTATGGCAATCACACTTAACAAGCACCAAGGTGTACGTGCAGGTTTAGTATGGAACAAGGACGTAGCAGAGTTGACTCGTCAGCATAATGATGCAAACGTTATTGTTCTCCCAGGCAGATTTATTGATAATAAGACTGCTGAAAAGATTCTCGATGCCTTCTTCAAAGCAAGTTTTGAGGGTGGCAGACACGAGCGTCGCGTTAAAAAGATTCCTGTTCAGCAAGGCTAAAACAGCTTTGTCAAACTTAATAAAGAAACAAAAAAGGTGTTCAGAACTTTCTGAACACCTTTCTTTTTATCGTTTCTAATATCGGCTTGCATAAAGAACATTCAATGCAAACCAATATTAGTACTTATGACATTGTATATTATTCGCTTTCTATAATGATAGGAAAAGGCTTTAATCCTCTTCCTCACCCGTATTCACCTCTTTAGGAAGATGGAAGTGATACTTACGTGCAAAGACATCACCAACCTTGTTAATCTCAAGGAAGGTTGCACCACCACCATCACCAAACGTACCAGAAAGATAGGCAATCTTATCCTCTAACTCAATGTATCCCTTCTGACGAAGCATTCGCAAAGCAGCCGTAAACATCTCTTCATTAGACTTATGGCGATGCTGATAAACGGCAATCACACCATAACTCAGATTCAACCAACGCTGTACCTTATCCTTGTAGCAGATAGCCAACACTGGGTGTGGACCACGGAAAGCCGCAAGATTGCGAGCTGTCTGACCTGTCGCGCTATCAGTGATAATACCCTTTACACCCAATTGCTCAGTTGCCTCAATTGCACTTCGTGACAAAAACTCACGCTGATCGTTCTGATTAATCATCGGAACAGTGATATGTCCACGCTTATGTGCGTCCTGCTCTGCTGCCTCAGCAATACGTGCCATTGTCTGTACAGCCTCAACAGGATACTTACCGCTTGCCGTTTCACCACTCAACATCAAAGCATCGGTATGGCTATAAATAGCGTTTGCAATATCAGTAACCTCAGCACGAGTAGGACGAGGGTTATTAATCATCGTGTGCAACATCTGAGTAGCCACAATAACAGGCTTCTTCTTCAAGATACACTTGTTGATGATACTACGCTGAATACCCGGAATTTGCTCAATAGGTACCTCAATTCCCAAGTCACCACGTGCAATCATAATTCCGTATGAAGCATCGATAATCTCGTCGATATTGTCCACACCCTCCTGATTCTCAATCTTTGAGATAATCTTTATATCAGAGTTATGCTCGTCAAGAATCTTCTGAACAGCAAGAACATCAGCTGCTGAACGTACAAAAGAGTGAGCGATGAAGTCAATATCCTCCTCTATTGCCAACAAGATATTAGCCTTATCTTTCTCTGTAAGTGCAGGAAGTTCTATATGTTCGCCTGGTACATTCACACTCTTGTGTGAGCCAAGATCACCTTCATTCTGCACCTGTGCAACCACCATTGGGCCATCATTCTCAACAACAAGCATATCCAATGCACCATCGTCAAAGAGAACATGATCGCCAACCTTTACATCACGTGCAAAGTCTGGATAAGAAACATTAATAATGTCCTTTGTTGACTCCATCTCAGGACGGCCAAAAATCTTAACCATATCGCCCACCTTATAGTGAATAGGCTCAGCCACACCTGTAGTTCTCACCTCTGGTCCCTTCGTATCAATCAGCAATGCCAAGTGCTGAGATACAGCACGTGTATTGCGGATAATCTCCTTAATACCTTCAGGGCTGGCGTGTGCCGTATTCATACGTACGACATTCATACCTGAGAAGAAAAGCTTTCTCAGGAAGTCAACATCACAGCGACGGTCGCTAATAGAACATACTATCTTTGTCTGTTTCATAAAATTGAGTGTGTTATTGTTTAATTTGACATTGCTGAGAATATTACATATAAGAGTGATGACATCAGTATCACGAACAACAAAAAGCCAACAAAAACAATTGTTACTTTCTTTCCCAGTCCACTCTTCGATGTTTTTTTCTCCATCGTTGGTCTGACTTGTCCGCTCGTGTTATCCTTTTCCACTTGCGCGTGGTTCATAGTGGCAGTTGTCTCAGCAGCACTACCACTTGGTGCACCCGTCTGCGGGGTAGCAACCGTCATACACTCACCACAATAGGGGCAATTACATCTTAGCGTGTTGCCGCCCTCCGATTCAATCACAAAGGGACGATGGCAATGCTTACAAGCTACCTGAAATTGCATTTCAACCTCCTTACATCTATTATTATCTTACGTCGTCAATGAGAATATGCCCATCTTGCGATAGCACCTTCACCTGACGATATTCCGTTTCACCATCTTGCGACAGTCTCACTTTATACCAATTATCATCAATGGCTTCAACCTTGAGGTTACGCTGAAGTTGGTTAAAGTCTGGCTCTGAAGCCGTGTTTCCAAAGGCTCCCCACCATACCGTCCATTGATCGCTGTCATAATCGTCACCATTTTGTGTGCCAAAAACCATTCGATGACAGTAATCTGTGAGGTAACGACTGTAGAAGTCTGCATCCGCATCCTCCGCAAGAACAGCTTTCTTATAGAATGATTCTAAGAATCTACAGATACTCTTTCGCTTTTCATCCTGTCGTTGTGCCTCAGCCTCTTGCGCCTCAATCTGTGCCCGAACCTGCATCATAGAATCTGCCTGAGCCTTGCGCTGTGCTTGAAGTTCCTGCTGAGCAGCTTCCTTCTGATTGTTCCAATAGATGTAACCAAAGACTGCCAACCCACCTAAGATGAGTACTATCAAGATAGTAAGCAAGACTTTCAGTGTAGAGCCAGACCCTTTCTGCTCGCCTTGCCCCATGATAGGTTGTTGTACAGAAGGAGTAACAGGACTTGCCAATGTAGGTAAGTTGACAAGTAATTGCTGTCCGCAATAAGGACAATTGCACTGCATTTTGTCATTGCCATCAGCCGTAATCATAAATGAGCGATTACATTTATTACAAGTTACATTATATTGCATAAACTACTGCTTCTTAAAACATTGATTAGTGAGGACAAAGGATAAACGACATCCCTACATTATCAAGCACGGATTATCTCGTGCAAAATTAATAATTTTCTTCCATATTTGGAAATGTTTTAAGCAATAATATAAGGTCAATTTTACGAACAAATGCGAAACTTATAAGATAAAACTCTACAATAAGAAACTACTATCTACACAGCGTTTAGTGCTTAGCACCATTTGTGTTTAGCCTTAGCACACGATGTGCGGAGCATCAGCACACAATGTGCGCAGTACCTCTACCCCACTTAAAAATAAGGAAGAAGGAGCGTTAAGTTCGTCATCGTAAATAGAAGATAGGAGCCTTCTGAGATATAGAGTCATAAAGTAAGCCTACTAAACATAAGGCACACGGAGAAAAAGAGTGGACGGAGAGGTGAGCATAAAGATAATATCACAGAGGTGCCAATGGCACAAAGAGCAACAGAGCCGTAGCCTACGTATTGCTAATAGCTATGGTAACAAATGTTTTAAATAATTCTTTCAAACCATGGATATGTAATGAAGTAGACAAAAGTGCTAATAATACTCGCAGATAATCTCCGTTGCCCCATGCACCGACGGTGCCTCCGTGCCTATCATAGGGTTGTATTTAATATTCCTCCATTCACTCCGTACCTCTGTGTGACACTTCTTTAAAGTGCTAAACTCAAAGGATAAACCGTATCAATCGAAATCCCTAAAGAACCTAAGATGTCACAAGACGATTACGTAACAAAGTCTTTTTCTTCAAAAGGGAGCAATCCTTCTATCCATTGAGGGCGAATTTCTCCTTCCTTTTCATTCGTTTCGGGCGAAGAAACAGAGAGTCCCATCAGGCGGATGGGGCGGTTATGATAGTCCGTATCTTTCAATAGCTGCTTGGCAAGAGGCAAGATTTCATCTTTCGTTCGGAGCACTTTTTCCTGTGTAAGACTGCGCGTTATCTGTGTCGTAGCATCCCACTTCAGTTTGAGCGTGAGCGTTCTTCCCTTAAAACCTTTCTTCTTGATGCGTTCAACTAATTCCAAAGTGATGTGATAGAGTTCGATGATAATCTTTGACTCTATGTGCAAATCTTCAAGAAAAGTGCACTCACAGCCGACCGATTTACGCTCATATTCAACGATGACAGGACGATTGTCAATGCCCCGTGAGAAATCATAGTAGACATTACCCATCTTACCAAACACCTGCACAAGGTGTTCTCGCGATATTTGTCGTAGTTGTTCTCCCGTAAACACACCCATACTGTGCATTCGCTCAGCCGTCTTCGGACCAACGCTCCACAGCTTCTCAACGGGGAGTTTGCCAATAAAATCAAGCGCACGGTCGGGATGTACCGTGAAGATTCCATTTGGCTTACGCATATCAGAGGCTATCTTAGCCAACAGTTTGTTGTAGCTTATTCCTGCAGAGGCAGTTAGCGAGGTGCGCTCGAATATCTTTTGCTTGATTTCTTTCGCTATATCAACGGCAAGTTCTATTCCTTTTTTATTCTCCGAGACATCAAGGAAAGCCTCATCCAATGAGATGGGTTCGACCAGATCGGTGTATTCATGAAAGACAGCGTGAATCTGTCGTGAAACCTCCCTATATCTATCGAAATGTGAAGAGACAACTATCAGCTGTGGACAACGTCTTTTCGCCTGCGCCATTGACAGGGCAGAATGAACACCAAAGGGGCGAGCCTCATAGCTGGCGGTAGACACCACGCCACGTGGACCATCGAAACCGACAGCGATAGGCTTCCCTCTCAGTTCTGGATTATCCCTTTGCTCAACCGAAGCAAAGAAAGCATCCATGTCAATGTGAATAATTTTACGCATGATAGTACTCTGTTCTCAATGCAAAGATACGGCTAAGATGTGGAAATATAAGGATTTCTGATTAATTAATAAATAAAAAAGTGTACCTTTGCAACAAAATAACGAAAATAGAGTTATAATAACTATACGGACCAAAGTACGAATAACCAAATGAGAGAAAATGGGAGTCATGATGCCATGGGAAAGCTTCAACGCTGTATGAAGCGGGCTTTTGACATTGTTGGTGCGCTTATAGGGCTAACCATCTGTTCTCCTCTATTTCTCATTATCAGTATTCTTATTACTTATCAAAGCAATGGACCGATATTCTTCCGACAGATACGTATCGGATATAAAGGACGTCCGTTTGCTATCTTTAAGTTCCGTACAATGAGCAGTGTTGTGGAGGAAGAGGGTCCACAACTTGTTGCAAAATGTGACAGTTCGAACTCTACTCGCTTGGAACAGTTCCTACGTGAGCATCACTTAGACGAACTACCACAGCTATGGAATGTGCTCAGAGGTGACATGTCATTCGTTGGTCCGCGTCCTGAACGTAAGTTCTTTATCGACAAGATCATGGGTCAGACCGACCGCTATCAACTCATCTATCAGATGCGACCGGGGCTTACTTCGGAGGCAACACTCTACAATGGTTATACCGACACGATGGAGAAAATGCTCCGACGAATGGAGATGGACATCCATTACTTGGAACATCGCACCTTGTGGTTGGACTTCGCAATCGTCATTAAGACGGTTCTAAAAATTGTTACTGGAAAGAAATTCTAAAAAGAAAGATGAAGAAATATATTCTATTTGTATTACTCGCATTATGTTCTTTGAACGGCTTTGCACAGTCGTCAATGACGGATACACAGGTAATGGACTTCGTGCAGAAGGAGCATAAGAAAGGTACTCCACAGGCGCAGATTGTCACCAAGCTCATGCAGAGTGGTGTAGACATCTCGCAGATACGCCGTGTGAGAAACCTATATGAGAAGATGCAGAAGGGAAATGCTGCTTTTGGAGCTGCAAAAGAGGGAACGACAACGGACCGTAGTCGTACAAATAACGGACAGACAAGCCCTACGACTCCTCCTGGAAAGAGTAAACGACAAATCGCTGATGCAACACTCGATGATTACAACAACAACGAGCAGGAGATAAACAGATACTCTGAGGGACGTATCTCGTCTAATCGTTCGTGGACAAACACCTACGATGAGAACGATGGTGAGTACCTGAAGATGCAGGCTGAGATGAATGATTGGATGCCACAAGACACAGCTGCGATGTATGAAAACCTACTGAAGCAGTTGAGTCGTAACCGAAAGAAGGTTTGGGGACGTGACATCTTCAACAATAAGAGTCTTTCTTTTGAACCAAACATGAATATGGCACTGCCTCGCAACTACCGAATCGGTCCCGGTGATGCTGTGTTTATCGATGTATATGGTGCATCACAAAAGTCTTATCAGACAACGGTTGCTCCTGATGGCTACGTCACCTTAGAGGGTTTCGGTCCTGTTCAGGTGAGTGGTTTGACTGTAAGTCAGGCAAACAATCGCATTCGTGAAAAGATTGGCAAACGCTATAGCAGTTCGAACATACGTCTCTCAGTAGGTCAGACCCATACCATCATGGTGAATGTTGTGGGTGAAGTGAAGACACCAGGAACCTATACACTGTCCGCTTTTGCCACTGTTTTCAACGCACTTTACATGGCTGGCGGTATTGGTGACTTAGGAACGCTGCGCAATATCAAAGTATATAGAGGAGGAACGCTCATCAGTACGGTTGACGTATACGACTTCCTTCGTCGCGGCCATTTGAGCGGTAATGTGCGCTTAGCAGACAACGACGTCATCGTTGTTGGCCCTTACGAGATGCTCGCTCAGGTGAGTGGTAAGGTAAAACGCCCAATGTTCTACGAGATGAAACGTGGCGAAAGCCTTGGCACACTCATCGGTTATGCGGGTGGATTTGCTGGTGATGCCTATACACGTTCAGTACGTGTACGCAGAAAGACAGGTCGCCAGTATTCGATCTTCAATGTTAATGAGTTTGACATGCGCAACTTCCGTGTTGCTGATGAAGACTCTATCAGTGTAGACTCGGTTATTCCAAGATACGAAAACATGGTTGAGATCAAGGGAGCCGTGTTCCGTCCGGGTATGTATGAGGTTGGTGGACGTATCAACAGTGTACGCGGATTGATTGAAGCAGCTGACGGATTGACAGAGGTGGCATTTGCTCCACACGCCGTTTTACACCGCAAGAAGGCTGACCGCACATTGGAGGTTATCTCGGTAGATGTGGACGGAATCCTTACGGGTCGTGTGGCAGACATCCCTATACAAAACGAAGATGTACTCTTCATCCCTACACGTACGGATGCACAGGAGCAACGAACCATAACCATCCATGGTGAAGTACTCTATCCGGGTATCTATCAGTACGCTGACAATGAGTCCTTGGAAGACTTCATTCTGCAAGCTGGAGGTCTGAAGCAGAGTGCTTCTACGGTGAGAGTAGATGTATCTCGTCGTGTCACAAACCCACAAGCACTGACACCAGACTCTATCATCGCTCGCACCTACTCCTTCTCTTTACGTGACGGCTTTATCATCGAAGGTGCACCAGGTTTCGTTCTTGAACCTTACGATGAGGTCTATGTGCGCAAGAGTCCGGGTACAAGCAATCAACAGAATGTTAGCATTGATGGTGAGGTTGTATTTGCAGGAAACTACACACTGACCTCAAGAAAGATGCGCCTAAGCGACATTTATAAGGCTGCAGGTGGTGCAACAGAATTAGGATATATCAAAGGTGCACGCTTAGAGCGTCGCCCCACTCCATCCGAACGCATACGAATGGAGAACGCATATAAGATGCAGCTGGAACAGCAACGGAAGAACATGGTAAACTTAGCTATGAAAACTAAGGATGCGGGTGTGCTTCAAGCAATACAAGACAACAATAAGAAGTTAGAGGAGAAGTTCCAAGTACCCGACGTATATCCTGTTGGTATCGAGTTAGATAAGGCGATTGCTAATCCGGGAAGTGATGCCGACATCATTCTTCGTGAGGGCGACCACATCGTCATTCCACAATACAATGGAACCGTTAAGATTAATGGTGCGGTTATGTTCCCTAACTCTGTTGGCTATGTTGAGGGCAAGAGTGTTGCTTACTATATCGATCAGGCAGGTGGTTTCGCCAGTGATGCAAAGAAGAGCAACACCTATATTCTCTATATGAACGGTATGTTAGCAAAGGTAGGGCACAATGCTAAGGTGCGCCCCGGTTGTGAAATCATTGTTCCAACAAAGATACAAAGCAAGATGAGCCTTGCTGAAACGCTCAGCGTTGGTTCAAGTGCTGCCAGCATCGCAGCCGTTATTGCAACGATTGCAAGTTTGCTAAAATAAGAAATTATCTCTATCAACAAGACTGTAGACAATGTTTTGCAGTCAATAGAAAAAGGTTAGGTCAACACAAACAGTGTTAACCTAACCTTTTTTCATATAGTATGCTATCCGCTAATCCATCCACAAACAAAGTGATTATAGTCGCGCATCTTTAATAACCCATAACGTCAATAAGAATGCTGTTTACTCATTTCCAATCGATGTGCGGACGCTCCGCACATATTGTGCTATTAGTCAACACCACGCGTGTTAAGCACGAGCACCATCCTAAATGATACTCAAAAGCGAACTTCTTATTGTTTGAAAAGAGTTTATACTACAATAAAGTACTTATATCTTGACCCAAGACTCTGGCAAGGTGAAGTGACAATCGTCCATGTTCAACCATTTCCTTGGCGCAATAACAACCTTATCACAATTCTGATTGAGCCATGCACCCCACCATGAAAAGGAGGAATTTGCAATGATGTTGTGTGCACAACACGACATCAATTGCATATCACGATAGCTTTCTGCACCTGTGTTCCAAGTGACATAAACCACTGGTGCATTAATATATTGCTCAAGATGCTCACGACACCATCCTATATCGTTACTAAAAACACAAAAGAGAGAAGGTGTAACATAAGAACACATCTTTTCAATGGCAGCACGATAATAGTCGAGGTCGCAGATACCTTGATAAAGATTATTACCAATATAGTCTCCTCGTCTTACGTGCAACGAAACGCTGTTCTTATCTAATTTCTCTAACAAAGATAAGTTCTCTGCACGCTTAAAAACTGGAAAAGTAAAGGCTTTCAACACCTTCTCCCGACAAGCGGCAAAGTATCTTTCATCCTGCCAATAGCCATCGAAGTATCTATTTCCTTCTCTCCTCAACACCGATTCGTCAAAACGAAGCGTAGAACTTTCCAAACACATGCCCTTGCGACGTGGAAGCAGGCGTTTACCAATACGCCATAAAAGGTAATTAGGATAGTAATAGGCTATGTGCATAATGTCAGTAGCTGAAGCCTTTTGAGCTGTTACCGAAAAGATATTCTCCAGTTCAAAGCCATTATGCAGATGGTAGCCTTGAAAGCAAGAAAGGTCAAGCATGACTCGCTCCTTTGGGAACGTTTCCTGCAGAGAGAGGTATAGAGCATACTGGAACATCTGATTGCCCAAGCCACCTAATATCTTTACTATCTTCATTTTCGGATGAGTTTCTTTATTATACCCTTTAAATCATAGAGCATAACCATTTTATTGATGAATAAGCAACACCTTAATAGAGGATGATACTTATACTTTACGTTGAGAACAGCTATGTCTTTCGCCTCCGATTGCTTCACGTCTATCTGATTTGTAATCTTATCCTCATGATCATTGAAAGAGTCGATATGAAGACTATCTAAGAACTTTCTGCGCTTTCCCTTCAGTAGATGGTAATACCAATCAACATCAACGAGCCAGTTAAGGCGGTTGTCAAAGTCTGTAATATGTGCTCGCTTAAAAGCAATACAAGAGCAAGGTCCAATAACATTACAAAGGAAAAGAAGGGAAGGACAGCCTATAAAGAGTTTCATCACAGCCTGCGAGAACATGTTGGGTTTTAATACTCCACCATTGAATACTTTCACACGGGTTACAAGTACGTCATACCCCCCTTGGAATTGTACGTTTAGAGAAGTCAGATAATTGTCTTCTTCGAAAGCCTCATCATGATGTACCACTACAACATACTTACCGCTTGCTAACTGTAAGCCACTGTTCCAATTATTAACAGCCCCCGCTGAGGGAATGTGATGCCGATAAGTTAGGACTGGATTATTAAGCGAAGACACGTAATCCTCTATAGACGAATCGTCAGAATCATCTACTACAACAATCTCATAGTCCTTAAAGTCTTGTTTACAGACAGAGCTGTACGCACTCTTAAAAAGGTCGAGATTATTATACGTCGGTAGTACTATCGTGAATGTCTTCATTCAGTTCTCTTTTACAAGCAGTCTCATTAATCAGATACCAACTTAATAACAATAATGCAAAGGTATAGGTATTATCAAAACTTCCACCCCAGAAAAGGTCCAAAGTTAAACCGATAAATAATCCTAACTCTACAGAATAACGTCGATATGCCTTATATCTCAATAATGTTTTGACAATACTTACGAGGAAGAATAACAAGACGATGACGCCAAAGCTATAGCCTATCGTCAAGATACAAGACTCCGTTACGCCATTAGCTATCAAATGAGAAGGTGTACTAAAGTCTTGATTTTCGTCCAAATGGATATTGAAGAAGCCATGTCCTATCCATGGGTCTTTCGCTATTTCTTTTAAGAAGTGGAACCAAATAAACGCTCGATAGAAGTTGCTTAGATTGGAGAACATCGTGACAAGTGTTGCCATAAAGACAATGACTATACTTGAAACATACATTCCAACCATCATGATCTTACTTCTATACAACCGCAGATAATACATCGTTGCAACGACAGCTCCGATGATAAGATAGCGATAAGAACCAGAGAGGATAAGGTTAGCAACCATTGAGGCAAGTCCTATGTAGAAGACAAGTTTATTCACCTTCTTCTGATTGAGCATATAACAAGCACTCACAAAGGTGATACTTCCTGAATATAAAGCATTACCCTTAAAGCCTGGGAAACGTGCAAGTGCCTCGCCGGGGCGTACAGGCGGCAGTTCTGTCCAAGGCACATTCACTCCTACAAGGAACAAGAGATTCGTTCCAAAGTCAAGAATAAAGATAATAAAAACGAAGATGCGCAACGCTTCCAAACATGTCTTCTTATCCTTAACACCTAAGAGGAGAATACAAAGGAAATAGAATTGCCCCCAATAAGCTATGTTCCAAGGCTTCAGACCATTACATAACGCGAAATAAACTCCGACTCCCAAGGATAGACAGATAAATAAAAAGAATATTGGGGTATATCTCAGACTTCTAAGAAAGGTGGTTGGTGAGAAGATCATTAACAGTGAAAGAGCAAACAATCCCATAGGAACAATGCCCGTACCCAGTATCTGTGTAAGGAAAAGGAAGAGTGCAAATATGATATAACGTACCTTCTCTGACATCACTTTACCTCCTTTCTAACAACGATAATTGTGTACACCAAAAACATAAAGAAGGACACTACATAAGAAACTAAGACTGCCATTGACAGACCATTAGCCCCATCTCCTCTCATACAAAAATAATAAGAGCATCCAACCATCAGCAAAGCCCAGACGATATTAATGGCAAAACATTGCCACATCTTACCAAGACTATATACTGCCATCTCAAGAACATTAGCCAATGCAGAGAAGATTGTTGATATAGCGAGTATCTGAACGGGTACAGAATTGTCATAAGTTGTACCGTATAGTCTCATAATGAAACCACCGAAAAGCATTACACCGATAGATAATAACAAAGCCGTAATGCCTACAATGAGCATATTATACTTCAAAGTAGACACGAAAGAGGTCTTTTCCTTATTCAAACTCGATAGGATGGGGAGAACTATCTGACTGAAAGCTGTGGGAATGAACAGAATAATAACCTTCCACTGGTCAGCCGCTTCAAAGACAGCAAGCTCTTGAAAGCCCTCTGAACGCACAAGTATTGAGCGTATTAGCCAAAATGAGGGAGTAATAAGTAATGCCGACAAAGCTGCTGGAAGGCTATAAGTATATAAAATAGAGAAATCCTTTAGATGGAGTTTCTTAATACTTAACTTCTTTATTTGAATTGCTGAAAAGTTCTTATTGATGGAAAAATGATTCAATAAAAAAATCAAGATGAAGCCCATTCCGAAACCAAGAATAGCTCCATTAACGCCAAAATAATAGGCTCCAAGGATTGTCAAGACCGACTCTAAGACACTTCCTAACAAGGTATTGATGGCGATTGCTTTGAAGTTTTCAAAGCCCATCAAGGCTCCGTTCTGTACGCCATTAATAATAGAAAAGAACAACAATACCGCTCCTACCCTTACAGGTAGTACAATACTTGGATGGTGAAGAATGTTATTGGCAATGAATGGTGCACCTAACAGTATCAGGATTGCCGTTATGATAGCCATTAAAAGTCCGAAGTAGTTCGTCGCTGCATACACAGCAGGAATCTTATCTGCCTGCTTCTCCCTGTATTCTGCTATATACTTAGTTGACGTAACACCTAATCCTGCAGAACCAAGCACAATAAACATATTGATTGTAGAGCGCACCATAGAGAACTCTCCGTATGCTTCTTTCTGCAAGATATGGGCACAGATGATACCAACGACTAAGGTAAGGAACTTCGCCAAAGCCGTTCCTGTAAACGACCACACCAGTCCTTGCCCCATTCTTCGTGATATAGAAGATGAGTTTATATGCGTTATGATATCCTTAACTGTAATCATCAACTATTCGCCTTTTGCGCCACCAAACAACAACGAGAAGTTACAAATAACGAATGTAACCATCATGCTCAGGAAAACAACAATAAAAACAAATGCCATTCGCTTTGGTCCAGCAGGCTTAACAGGTACAGATGCGCTCTGAACTATTGTGAAAGAAGGGGTGTGTTCCTGCAACTTTGCCTGCGCATTTTGTAGCTGAGTGCTCAACGCACTATAAGCATTAAACTTCAACTGCATATCATTCTCCAAGTCATCACGTTGTGACTGAAGCTCTTGCAAGATAACATCTTGGTTGGCATCAGAGAAAGTTGCATACTTCTGACGTGCGTTCTCATACTTTTTCTTTGCCTCTGCTACCAACTTTGTATAATACTTCACGTCATTCTTCATCTTATTTGTTTTATAGCTTGTGATGAAGTCCTGCAGTTTTGCTCGTACCGAATCGGCAATCGTAGCACTAATCAATGGGTCTTGATCTTCCACTGAGATCGTTATCAAACCTGTCTTAATATCAATGTCACAGGAGATGTTCCCCTTTATCTTTGAGAAGATTTCATCTTGTTTCTTATTAAGCATAAAGGGGTTAACAGAATCTTTCTCTGTCGTAAGACTGTCTTTGTCACCAAACTTCTTTCCTATCCATCCAATTGCTTTAGTATATGGCGACTCTTTCTGGTGACTGTAAAGATAATCATAGTAACTCGTCTTTACTGAACCATCTTTTGTTTCTATAGGAATCTGTAGCAGACTCTTTATAAACTCATTAGACTTCATCAAGTCCGGATAAAGACTTGGCTGCAAGGCGTTAGCAGAAGCGACATCGCCAAGATCTACGCCAAAGGAAGACGCAATAGAGTTCAACTTACCTCCGTTCTCGGTATTATCCATCTCCGGGGCGAGTGATATATCGCATTTATAATAGCGTGGAACAGGTAGAATCACTAAGATAGATCCTACCAAAGCAACGACAAACACGATAACATAACGTAGTAAATCATGCTTGAGCTTCTTGAGAAAGGAGCCAACTGCAACTCTCTCTTTCTTATTGTCTTCCATTGAAACTATATTTAATTCTGTATTTATCTTTAACAATTAACTACAATGTAAGAATAGAAACGTAATGTTCGCTATTTTATTGTATCATCTCTTTGTAGATAAGTCTGATATTTCTTAGCTTATTCAAGCCTACAAAGCTATGTTTTCCTTATCAGATTGTATAACCGCTGACGGATCGGCAAAGGCATAACACGAGTGGTAAATCGGATTACAACACTTTGACAAAAAACATGGAAAGGTATGTAGCCCATCTTTAGCATCCGTACCAAGACACGCACCTCATCACAAGCATAAGCCCAGCCACCGCGCTTTGCCACCGTCTCCTCCGAATAACGGAACCATAACAAAGAGTCTTGAATATTATAAAACTTACTCCCATTCTTTAGCATTCGCAACCAAAGGAAATAATCTTCAGGGAAATATTCTGTGAGATAACCGCCTACTGCCAACACAGCTGCCTTTCTATACATAGCCGTCGGATGGTTTATAGGACATCTATATTGGGCATATTTCTGTATCTCATCATACTTTTCAGGTACTTTTCTTATCGACTTAACCTGCGTCTTATCATCTGTAAACTCATCTATCCAAGAGCCTATTACGTCATAGTCTTCATGTGCCTTAAGCCAATTATACTCTACCTCTAACCGATTCGGTTTACAGATATCGTCAGCATCCATACGTGCCACAATACCGTATTTACAAAGCTGTAAGCCATCATTCAGGGTCTTTCCCAACCCCCTATTCTCTATGTATGACACGACTTTCAAGGTTGAATATCTTGCCTCATAAGACTTTATTACGTCATACAACGCATCCGTTAAGGGTCCATCCTCTAACAAAACAACCTCGGCAGCCTCCACAGTCTGAGAAAAGATACTCTCTAAACTTTCGCGAAGGAAAGCAGGATTATCTTTCTTATAGACAGCCATTAAAACTGATATGTCAATACGTTCCATACGTCGGTCTCAAGGATTATTTAACAAAAAATACTTAAATAAAATCGATTAATGCCTAAGACAGGCAACGACTCTATTCGTATTCTTTAGCTACAAATTTACAAAAAGAAAATAACAAATAACCATTCATAGTAAGAAGATTTCGCAAAATCAATCATTAGAGGATAATAATTATGCTTTTTCTGATGCTCGAATACAATATTATTACAATTATTGAGTTTTATTAAGCACAAAAATACAAGTAAAATGTCGACATATACTTTAATCAGCCTTTTTGCTTTTGCCATGAGTGCTATTTGTGGATTCATTATGATTCCACAGATTCTCTCGTTTTGTAAAAAGCGAAAATTATATGACACTCCCGATGCTCGGAAAGTACACAAGAATGCTGTTCCTCGCTTAGGCGGCGTATCTTTTATGCCCAGTATGCTGATTGCTACCATCGTAGCCCTATTGGCATGGGTCTATACAAGCAAAGGCAATAAGATTGGTATCAGTCCATGGAGTATCTTCTTTGGCGTAGGTATCACTATTATTTATATAACAGGAGTAATTGACGACATCTTTGGTGTGAGAGCAAGGATAAAGCTTCTCATGCAGATTGTCGTTGCCAGTCTGCTACCAATGTCCTATCTTTACATCAACAATCTCTATGGATTCTTAGGCATCTATGAGATTCCACCGATTATTGGTATGATATTAACGGTTGGTGTACTGGTATTTATCATGAATGCTATCAATCTGATAGATGGTATTGATGGACTCTCTGCGAGTCTTACACTCATTGCTTTATCGGGTCTTTTCTTTATTTTCCAACGTGAAAAGATATGGGTCTACTGTATCCTTATTGCTGGCTTGATGGGTGTATTGATTCCTTTCCTTTACCATAACATCTGGGGAAAACAGGAAAAGAACCAAAAGATATTCATGGGCGACTCTGGTAGTTTGACACTCGGCTATATCCTTGGCGTACTACTGATTAAGTTCTGTATGTACAATCCGCATGTCATGCCTTACCAGAAGGGTGCAACACTTCTTTCCGTAACCTTACTCCTCGTTCCGACCTTCGATGTATTCAGAGTTATCATCGTTCGAATTCTTCACCATAAACCGATTTTCAGAGCGGATAAAAACCATATCCACCATAAGCTAATGCGTGCAGGAATGACACAGCATCAGGCTTTGATAAGCATCATTGCACTGTCGCTTATCTTTATCATCATCAACCTTTCTCTCTTCAATCAACTTCTTGTGACATGGATTATTGCGATTGATATTATTATCTATATCGCCTTCCAATATACCCTCGACATCTTTATAAGAAGAAAGGGTGGACTTCCTTTCACCGAATAAAGAGGAAGTAAAAAGGTAAAAAACTGTGACTTCAGTAATTTAGAATGATAAGCGTCCTCCTAAGTTTAGGATTTTGAAGAAATATCACACAGAGTCACGGAGTGAATGGAGGATTATAAAAACAAAGCAATAGTAGTCATGGAGGCACCGTTGGTGCATGGAGCAAAGGAGGTTGTTTGCGAGTTTTATTAGAGATTAATGAACAAAGCGTTTATCTCCTTAGTTATCAAAGAACTATACGCTATATCTCTGTCGCTCTCTGTGCCATCGGCACCTCCCTGACATAGCGATATTCTCCGTCCACTCCGTGACTCTGTGTGCCTTATCATGTAAGGGTTTTAGCTTATCATTCTATATCTCGGAAGAACTAAAAGCATCTTCTTAAACGATTACTACCCACCTGCTTATCTCTATCCGAGCATAACTTTATATTGAACTTACGGTCCGCACCAATAGTGCGAAGCCTCCGCACGTCATGTGTTAGGCGTCCGCACGTCTATTAAAGAGGGATAGAGCGTGTCAAGAAGAGAGAGATAAGAATCCGAAGATGCTAATAACTCACATGATATCAATAGGGTTCAACTGACTGTAACCACTTAGAATTTATCAAAGTAGAGCCTTACTGCCCCATCGTTCAATATCATATCTCGTCTGTCTATCTTTTCAATTCGGAACACTGGCGTGAGGCTTTTAATGCCATATAGTCCCAATGTTGGTTCATAAACAGTGAGTGGTCGGTCACCATTCTCACGGTCAAACTGGTAAGGAGCAGTCAACGTAAGTTGGTCATTATCAATACGGAAGCGATAGAGATAGCTATAATGCTGTCCCGTCTTATCCTCCATTTGTAAGAGTTTTGCCTGAAAAGACCAGAAGACAACCTGCTCACTCAGGTCTTCACTCGCAGCGGATGTCACTGATTCTATTTTCACAAGATGCCACATACCCTCCATTTTCTCAGCATCGTTATCCGTTTCCAACGTACAAGAGGAGAAGAGGAGTGCCAGCAATGGCAAGACAAAGGATAATATCTTTATTCTTTTCATATTCTGTTTCGTTCTTCTTTCACAATAAAAAGGCTATTTCTTTCCTAATAAACCTCGCTTCGTAATAGTCAACTGCATACCATAGTTGTTGCCACCGAGTATTGAACCAAAGTCGGCTCCAATGCCCATTCGGACATCAACACCTCTCATCCACATTGGAAGTTTCTGTCCTTGCAGTGTGTAAGTTGCCTCTCCCATCAAACTCACGTTGTGTCGTTTCTTCGTGTAAGGCTGGTCGTAAGTTCCCAATCCCTCCTGCCATGTGCCGAGGAAACGCCACTTGAAAAACTCGGAAGGATGACCACCCAGACCTACATGGAAACCCACAAAACGGTTGTCCTTAAAGTAGATAGTCCCATCTTCATTATAAATTGGCGAACGATAAAGAGGATTACCAATGCCTTGTCCCCAATGTTGAAAACCAGGGAGAATATAATGGTTATAGTAGTTGTCCCTTCCGCCGATATGGTCGGCAATCGTTATCGTGTGATCATGATAGATCGGACCGCTCTGATACTTTGAGTATAGATATTCGACAACTAACGTATTCAACCAGTTGTCAGGCTTATAACGATACTCAAAACCTAACATCCAATCCTTAAAGTCATAAACCAAGTAACGACGCTGTTTCTTCTCCTGCCACTCGCTGCCCTCACCATAACCGTCATAATCAAGTTGGAGCATAGCGGAATGGTCCTCAAAGAACTTATCGGCATAGAGTGAAAAACCGTGCCAGTCGCCATCATAGTTGAAACGCATCACCCAACTGCCTAACTGGTCGCCCTGCACATTCTGATAGGTTGTCTCACCCTTATCGGCACCACCAGGAAGAAAGGCGTTCCAGAAATCGCGCACTCCATGTCCATTCTCCGAAACCCTCATTCCGCCTTGTCCGTCAGGGATATAAGACGTTCCGCCAAAGATACTAACCATCTCTAATCCCATCTCCAACGACCACGGACAGAACACCTCGTCATTACCCACTTTCAAATAGCCTGCCTTAGAATGAAAGAGCGCGCGGTCAGTATATTTCGACTGCTTAGCAGTAAAGTCATGCTGCCAATTCTGGTCGGTCATCATTCCGTAAGCAACGTGTCCTTTGAGGTGCAACCAGCCATTCGCAAATGGTAATGTCCAATAGTCTGATAATGCCAAACGCACCTGCGGAATAGGGCGAGCATTGATTCCCAATGTCTGTGAACCAGAACTGAGTTCATTATCCTTCATCTGCATCGGTTCTTCCTTGGCTCCGATGGTCAGTGTTCCATGTAACCATCGCCCTTCCACGTATGCCTGTTGGATAACAGCCTTACTCGTATAATTGATAGGAACGACAACATCTAACCCATAGCCTAAGCCAAACTTCTGCCCTTCATCCGTGCTCAATGGGCGTTCTATCCCACCACGCAGATAACCATTCGCTGTCTCCAGCGAACTGAGTCCATACTTATTGGCATTGAGCCAGAGTGGGGTCTTGCCCTTTGAAAGGCTCCCCTGCATCTCTATCTTATATTCTAAGCCTTTTAATGGCTGCAACCCTGACGTGTCACGTCGTACTGGCTCTTGATACTGAGCCTGCATCGTTGATGTCATCAACAGGACAACCAAGGTTGAAAATAACTTCTTCATCATTATAAAGTTAATACCAGCTACAAAGATAATAAAAAAAAAGATGACCAACAAACTTAATCTCTCCGCAAGTAAACGCAACTTGTTTGAATTCAAATAGAAAAGTAAATAAAAACATTCCTCACCTCCTCTATTTTGCATTAACTCCTCACTGTGGCTACATATCTTTAAAGAAAACCTCCGTTAGTTCCGTGCCTCCGTGCGAGATTTAACTTCAAAAGACGAAGAAAGATATTGACAAAATAATAAAGAAAAGATACGAAAATAACTTTAACGTGATTTGATTTATTGCTTTTGTAAGTTATTTATTATAAATCTTAGATGGACTTGGAGGATAAAGGTTGAAGAAAAAAAGGCCAATATGGATATAAGAAAAAGGATTTCACGTTGATAAGCATGAAATCCTTTTTTCTCTATTTCCATTTAAAGTAGCCCTATTTACCAGAACTACCTTGCTTCTTCCCCAGAACTAATCTCTCCTCAGTATAATAGGTCCTCACATTGATTTTCTTTCCAGACTTAACTGAACGAACAGAATAACCTATTGGCACTGCAGAGTTAACCAAGTCGCCCGGCTCTGGAACTTTCAAGTAGTTGATTAAATCATCGAAGCTACTGATCTTACTGATATTGTTTGGTGATCCACCAAGCACAACAACCTGAATCTGACTATTGTTAAACATCTTCGTAAGAGTCTTGCTAGCTTTCGTGTTAGCCCCTGCACTGACCTTACCAAAGCCCAAGGTTACACCTGCTGATACGGTATTCTTAACAGAATCTGTATCCATGTTGGTGTCAATAAGCATGTATACAACACGGCCATAATCCACATTACTAACATATACAGGAGCATACTTTCCATTGCTTATACCAACGAATTTACCCCAATCATCAGCTTTTAGGGGGTTAACGCTAACACTATAGAACTGTTGCTTAATCTGTACAAGAACATGATGCTTCGTATTAGAATGATATCTTGATCTATCGTAGTCAAAATTAGCTTTTACAAGCTTCCCTAGTCCACCAACATCTATATGCAAGTGGAACGATTTATTAAAGCTCTCCGCTGTAGTTACATCAGTAGCCTCATAGTTTAGGAATGATGGGGCATTCTTTGTATCTGGTGCAGGAACTCCGTCTTTCCCGTAAAGCATATCGTTAATGCTCTGTCGTACATTGCTAAGAGTAGGGACAATTGTTCTTGATACCGCATAATTAGTACCTCTTAGTGTACTAGAAAGAGTAATCGGTTGTGCATTGTCAACATGTAAAGTTACATATTCATCGGCCATAAAGAGGTCACCATCAAGAACACTACCTGGATAAATCTCTTCTTGGTTGATATTCTTGAATATTCCTAGATCTGACACTTTCTCTGCTTTCTGGACTTCTTCCAGATACTCCTTTTGATTACCAACAACATTACCTGTTGCTGTACGAGACATAACCTTTTCTGGCAAATCCTGGAATTCTACATTCATTAGAGTTCCTACTTGTGTAGAGCTGCTGTCATCATTACTATCATCACTACTACAACCTGTGAATACGGTGGTCGCTGCTAGCAGAACACTAAATGCTAATGCTATTTTCTCCATAAAAATATTTGTTTATTATTAATTCCTTCGTTCTTTTATAGGAATATTCCAATACTCTATAAATACTGAATCGGCAAACTGTGTCTCACTGAGTTTTGTTGCCTTCTGAATCTTTAGACGAGTGATAGTTTTGACGTTGACATCTGGAGCTCTTCTCTTTGTAACGCCTGACTTGTAAAAAAGAATAGGAGTACATAATTCAAAATCACTGATAAGTTTGTATTCTTGTCCACCATAATCAACATCGCAGTTAAAATACTTGTTCGCTTGCGTACTTAAGAATTTGTCATACCTTCGTTCCCCACCGTCTACTTCAATATAGAAGTCGTTTTCGTGTTTTGAAGCATGACTTCCTATACCAATAATTCCACTACTTCCTCTTCTTAGGACATTATCAATCCACCATGCTGTAATCCTAACGGCATTAAAATTGTTTTCCTTGGTTACAGCAAAGGTTTGATTGCCGACCTCTTTCTTGAGGGAATAGTTGTGCTGGAAGCTACCCGGAATCTTTGGAACGATGATAAGGACATATTTCCCAAGGCTTGAAACAACGACAGAGTCGCCCTTTAGCAGATTAAGACTATCAAGATCAAGCTTATTGCTGTCATTCTCAAGTGCTGACGTATACGATTCTTTGCTTAAAAAGTAAGCTTTATAATCATAGTTCAGTCGTTCATGGTGATCAGTGTTCTTGCTATTCAGAGAGAAAATGTACTTGGCACCACGGCTACTGTGGGCATCATTCAGGTTTAGGTCATACAGAACACTGTCTCCTGTCTGAATGTTATTCAGGTTTCTTTCTGGATGTGCATCAAAATTGTTTTCTAGCGAAAGGTACAATCCTTCTCTTTCCTGGTCGGCACTAAGGTCATCGTCATTGCTACAGGAGCATATGCCAACAACAACTATTAAACCCATTAATAGTTTCAGCCAACTAAAACTTCCATTTCTCATTCGTTTTGTTGTTTACATTCTTTAGCGGAAGTCACATAGAATCATGATAATAGAGTGTCATGGTAGAATAAACTTCGTAACGCAAAGGTAAATAATGTTTTTAGAAATTAAAAAAGAAATATTTAATGATTTATAATATATTAATTCAACGTGTCCATTTTCTAGCTAAATTTGTTTTTTTTGCATGTTATTCTCTTTATTTTAATAATATTATCGCTGTTTACGTATCTCTAAATATGGTTTTGTGTCATCTCATTTCTATAAATAAAGAGTCTGTATAATTTTATATGGAAAGAACGAAACTATCGATGGTTGTAAAGGATTTGCGTAAGGAATATGGTCTCACGCAAGAAGACCTTGCGATGAAATCTGGAGTAGGTTTATGCTTTGTTCGCAATGTGGAGCAAGGAAAGCAAACGCTAAGGATGGATAAAGTAAATCAACTCCTTGACTTGTTCAACTACGAACTTACGCCTGCCAAGAAACAATGAGAACTAAAAGAATCCATCAAAACTTATTTTCCTGTCATTGCCGTCACACTCTTTAAGTATGTAATCATTTAATATTCATTCGATTACGCGAATTGTTAAAAGTGACAGCAACTTAAAACTAAAACTAAACTATATAAATTAAGGTAAGATTTTAGGTCTTTATATCGTGTCAAACACAAGTTTAGGGAAAATCCCCCACTGTATAGGGAAAATCCTTTTCACATGTTTTTTTTTCTTCGTTCCTTTGCATCGTGAAAGTTAGGAAATACTTTTCGAAGTAGTCCGAAACTTGAATAAGAACTTAAAAAAGGTAACGATTATGAAAAGGATAGTACTAACCCTCATCGCATCGCTCATAGTTATCGGCGCATCAACAAGCGCAATGAGTTATGAGCAGGCTCGAGTACAAGCACTCTTTCTAACAGATAAGATGGCTTACGAGCTGAATCTGACAGAGGCACAATATGAGGCAGCCTATGAAATCAACTTAGATTACCTCATGAATGTCAACACAGTAGACGACCTCTATGGAATGTATTGGTCACATCGAAACGTAGATTTGAGCTATATCCTCTATGATTGGCAATATCGTGCATACGTTGATGCAGCATATTTCTACCGCCCACTGAGATGGGACGCAGGCTACTGGAGATTTGGCATTTATGCCCGCTATCCACGCCGCGACTATTATTACTTCGGACGACCATCATTCTATAACGTTTACAACGGAGCCCATAGCTGGCGAATGAATGGCGGAAGAAGTTGGTATAACGGTAGAGAACTCTTCTACGGCAGAGATTATAACAGCCGATATGGCATGAGAGATAGCTACATACGTGGCGATTACAACAGAGGAGGAAACTACTATTATAACAATGGTCCTACCTATCAGAACGACCGCCCACGCAGCTTCGGCAACCAGCGACGCGGTAACTTTGATGGACCACGTAACGACCAGTACTACGCTCCACGAGAGAGTTCAACACGAACAACGGTTACTCAACCTAACTATGGTGGTAACTTTGGTGGAAGCAGAAACTATGGTAGCGCAACAAGAAACTATGAGCCAAGTCGCTCGTTTGGCGCACCGAACAACAGTTTTGGTGGTGGTGGCGCAACATTTGGAGGAAGCCGCTCAGGAAGCAGTAACAACTCAAACGGAGGAAGTTCCTTCGGAGGACATAGATAACGACATTAAGATATGGCAAATAGACTTTGATTCAATCGGGTTTAAATACTAGCAATAAGGTAGGTTTAGAAGATAAATAGATTAGACGAATTAAGGTAATAAAGATTGTTTAGCAGTTAGCAAACCTTTGAGTAAGACTGCATTCAGACCAAATTAGAGATGTAACAAAGAGAGTTATTTAAATGAAGGAGAGGAGTTTCACGTGAGTGAGGCTCCTCTTTGCTTTTTGGTGTTATCCAAATTAGCCCAATTAGGCTAATTTGGATAATAAGCCTTATAATTCAAGCAGCCTAACCTCGGCATTGCTCATTGGCTTCAATTCATTCATTGGCTTATCAAAGTAAACGCTTTGAATGGCTTTATTGATGATACCATGTCCTACGGCAAGCACCTTCTTATCAGTATATTCTTCCTTCAACCATGTGAGGAATTCCTTAGCACGAGCCTTCAAATCTTCTAAGCTTTCGATATCATCAGGCCATAAAGAAGGATCATTTAGATTTGCCAAATTAGGAATATACTTCCCTGTAAACGAACCCCAGTCACGTTCACGAAGCAAGGGAGTAGTCGTAACAACCTTCCCATGAGGTCGAGCTATAAGTTCACAGGTATGAATACTACGCTGTAAATCACTTGAAACAAAAACATCTATCGGTTCATCTTTCAAACGATTTGCAAGTTCCTCAGCCTGTCTGATTCCATTGTCATTCAGTTCTCCCTGTGTCTGTCCTTGCATAATATGATTGGCATTATCCACCGTCTCACCATGCCTTACAAGATATAATAATGTCATAACTTCTTTATTTCTTATTGCAAAAATAATAAAAAGTTAAGGAGTAAAGCGTTGGAATAGAGATTATTTTGTATTTTTGCATCTATGAAAGTACTTCAAATATCGGCCATAAGGGCTATTATCGTATTAGTGACAGGTTTCCTCCTCGTAAAATACCGTGAGGATACTATGACGTGGATGACCATCACTGTGGGTGTACTCTTCCTACTCTCAGGACTCGTTTCTTGCATCGCTTACTACTTTGAGAAGGAGAAAGTAGCAAAGAAAACAGCAAAAGCTGAACAGCAAGAAGGACAGTTAGAGGAAGAAAATCTTAAATCGCCTTCCTTCCCTATTGCGGGTGTCGGCAGTATAGCCTTGGGTATCATCCTTGCTGTCATGCCCAACACGTTCATCACATGGGTGGTTTATATCCTTGCAGCATTACTGATTCTCGGTGCTGTCAATCAGTTTATGAACCTCGCTCGTTCACGTCAGTACGCTCGTGTTCCAGTCTATATGTGGCTCTTCCCAACAGTCATCTTGGCAGTAGCCATTCTGTTGATTAGTAAGCCAATAGAGACTGCACAACTCCCATTATTAGTTCTCGGATGGGCATTTATGTACTATGGTGTCTTAGAATTTATCTTGATTATCCGCATGTATCTTGTCCGCAAATCTTACGAGAAGGCTGAAGATGCCAAGATTGTGACAGGCGACAAGTTAGTTACAGATCATATTGAAGACGCTGAGATTGTAGAGGAATAATCTATGCACTTCTGTCGTTACTCATCACCCCTCGGCAACTTAATACTTGCCGAGGAAGAAGATGCTATCGTTTATTGCCAATGGGAAGACACGATTGACGAACAAAAGGTAGCGAAGTGGACGGAAGATAAGGAGCAAAACAGTGTGTTACTCACAGAGGCTTGCCGTCAGCTAACGGAATATTTCACTCAAAAGCGCAAGACTTTTAACCTCCCCATACGATTAAAAGGCACTCCCTTTCAGCTACACGCATGGGAGGGGTTGCAGCAAATCCCATACGGAGAAACGCTTTCTTACGCTGGATTAGCAAGACAGATAGATCGAGAGAAGGCCGCCCGTGCTGTGGGTAATGCCAATCATCACAATCCATTAATGGTCATCATTCCCTGCCATAGAGTTGTGGCAAGCAATGGAGAATTAGGAGGATACGCAGGAGGAACAGCCCGAAAAGCTTGGTTATTAGAAAAAGAAAAGGAATTGAAACATCAAAGAAATTTGGATGGAATCCTTAAAAAAAATAGAAACGGCTTATAGGAAGTTTGAAGAAGCTGCGATAAAGCATGCTGAAGCAACAGAAACAGGTAATTACGCACAAGCAAACAAAAGCTATCAGGTAATAGCTAAAAGTGCTCGTTATTTAAAAGAGACAAATAGCCTAAAGCAATTGTCTAAACTTCTATATAGCGAATCTGTTGGTGCTCGCATGTGGGCTGCAACATATCTTTTGCCTATTTTTGAACGCAATGCTATGCAAATATTGAAAAGTATTGCAAGTAGTAATAATATTCACTCGCTAACAGCTAAAATGACTATAGATGAGTGGGAAAAAGGGACCCTAGTATTATAACCCAGTAATGCTCCAAATTGGGAGTTGTCAGAATAACTACTCGATAATCAATTTGGTTCTAAATAATTAGGTATAAAGGTAGGGATAAGAATCTCTGCCTTTGCTATATTTGTAACCCAAAACAAAGAAAAATGAATTTATGAGAACGCTTCGGCACTTCTCCCTACTTGCGGTAGATAGCAGCATAGCTGCAGTAAGTAACGAATTATGTGACAGACGAGATAAAGGGGGATAAAAAAGAGGGGGTATCAATTTTGACACACCCTCTTATTTGTTATTACCACATTACCACCTATTAGGTGGATATGACATATAGGAAAAATCTTTTATCTATTTTATCCTATTCGAACGTTAATCCACCAAAGAAAGCAGGGCAATGGAAGTCGGGAGAAGGCAAAGCAATGGGATTCCATGAGAGGAAATGAGGTTGCGATGTCTTGTCACCACACTTATAGAAATTGGCTCTTATCGTCTTTCCAGAGAGATTCTCTATTGTATGACGGAAGTAAGAACTAACAGGAACAACGAGCGTGAGTTCCCATGTCTGTCGTCCCTCTCTCATCTCGAAAGGCTCACGACCCAAAGACGCCCAACGATCAATCTGCTCTAAGGCAGCTGCTGGGGCATGAGTACGATTCTCTCGTCCTTGTCCATTACACAGCAATACCGTACCGATACAGTTGCTTTCAAGGTTATAATAGCCTCCTTCTTCATCAGGGCTGCAAAAGAACTCACAACAGGAGTCTTGCCAAACTGGACCTAAGTCGGTGCCAGCCTCAGCACGCACGCAGTCTTCCTCTACCCTATAATGTAACAGAATAGCATCACCTTTATGGGCAATAGCAAATTCTACACTTGGACAATAAGGGAATTCTGCTGCCCAGTCTACTGTATCTATCTTATTATAAGATACGCTATTATCCTTGAAAAGGGCTGGAATGTCAACAGCTTTCACCTGCTGACACTCCAAACGTTTTACCTTTAATTGTTTCATTGTTTCAAAGTTTTCTTCACAAAGTCAGCCATCATCTGGTCATGACGACGTACGTCACGATAGAGCAAGAGCTGATTGCGTGAGCGAACGAGGTTATGCTCAGGGTATTTTGTCTTGAAATATACGTCTCCATTGATGTAATCAGTCAAGAAACGAACGCACTGCATGTATGGGAACAGTGCTACAGCGTATGGCAAATGACTTGTCTCAACAGGTGTAAGGAAGTTGCCTGCCGTACTGAGATATCCTTCTGTGAATGAGCAGAAGACATCTTCTTTCAGTCCGACAGCATCATAGTTATCGCTATCCTCAGCTACGTGGTTAGCACCCGTGCGCAAGAAGTCGCCATAATCAGAGAAGATAAAGCTTGGCATTACGGTATCGAGGTCGATCACACAAAGCACCTTACCATCCTTATCAAACATCATATTGTTTACCTTTGTATCACAATGGCAGATACGCTTAGGCAATACACCCTCACGATAGAGACGTTCAGCAAGGCACATCTCGTCTGCATAGCTCTCTAACTCGGCTATCATATCTTTCACAGAAGCCACTCTACCAGCCTTATCAGCACTTACCGCCTCACGCAACTGGCGCAGACGAAGTTCCATGTTATGGAAGTCAGGGATGGTTTCTCCCAATGGTTCTTTCAAGTCAACCAACATATTCTGGAAGTTACCGAAGGTTTCACCACAGCAGAATGCGCTCTCTGGGTTTACTTCCTCTTTTGTAACAGCGTTAGGAATGAACACACTCATTCGCCAGTAGCGGTCGTCAGCATCCTTGTAGTAGGTCTTACCGTCCTTAGCCTGTACGAAACGCAGACACTTACGCTCGATATCTGTCTCACCCTTCTCCATCAACTTGTGGCGGATATGGTCAGTTACAAGCTCAATATTATGCTGCAACAGGTCTACATCAGTGAATATGGCGTTGTTAATACGCTGTAAGATATAATCAGGCGTATTAGCATCTACAGTTGATACACGCAGTGTTTCATTGATCAGTCCATTACCAATTGGACTTACACTCTCAACAGTTCCCTCAATACGGAACTGTGATACAACATCATTAAAATTAGTCATAGTTGTTTATTAGTATTAAAGATTGATGCACTATTAGGAGTTAAGGAGTTAAGGAGTTAAGGAGTTAAAGGGAGTTAAGACAAATGTTATATGGGTCATAACAAACTTGTTTTACTGTCATCGTAGAGACATCATCAAAATGAATCTACAACACATTTGTCTTAACTCCTTTAACTCCTTACTCCTTAACTCCTAACCTTATGGTCTATCAGCAGGCTTAACACCAAACTGAGAAGGCTTGCTACCCATTACAAACTCAAGTGTTCCACCACGTTTGATGTCCTTAAAGTCGATGTAAGAACGGGTATAAGGCTTGCCATTCAACTTAGCACTCTGAATATAAATATTCTTATCGCTGTTGTTATGTGCCACAACACGGAAGGTCTTACCATCTCCAACGTTCACCGTAGCCTCATCGAAGAGCGGTGTACCGAAGATATACTTGCCTCCTGCTGGCTCAACCTGATACATGCCAAGAGAGGAGAGAATGTACCATGCAGACATCTGACCCACATCCTCGTTACCACTCAATCCATCGAAGTCGTCGTGATACAAGTTTTTGAGTACATAGCGAATCTTGTCCGCTGCCTTCCAAGGCTGACCCACATAGTTGTACATATAAAGGATATGATGGCTTGGCTCATTACCGTGTGCGTACTGACCAATCAGACCCGTAATGTCTGGTGAAGCCTCTGCTCCCATGTCACCACTAACAATGAAAAGGGAATCAAGCTTAGAAACAAATGGCTTCTCACCACCAAAAGCAGATACAAGACCATGCACATCGTGTGGAACAAGCCATACATACTGCCAAGCATTACCCTCAGCATAATCGTCCTGACGGTGAACAGTACTGAATGGATTGAATGGTTCACGGAACTTACGGTCAGAGGTTACACCACGCATAAACTTCGTTTTCTTGTCGAAGTAGAAGTCACGATACGACTGACTGCGCTTAGAGAAGTACTTATAATCAGCGGTCTTACCCAACTCCTTTGCGAGCTTTGCAATACAAGCATCTGCCAAAGCATACTCCAATCCCTTTGCTACTGTCTCATGCTCTGGGTCGAGATCACAAGGAATATAACCATACTTCTTCAACAATCCCATGCCACGCTCATCACGCATAGCAGACGCCTTAGCAGCCTCGAAGACCGCATTCTTATCTACATTATAGCCTTTCAAAGCGATATCAACAAGCACAGGAACGCCCGGATTACCAATCATACAGTCGGTTTCATTACCCACAAGGTGCCATACTGGCAACTTACCCTGCTGCTTATAGATGCTAAGCATTGTCTCAGCAATGTCGCGCTGCTTCTCTGGATGAATGATTGTCATCAATGGATGGGCTGCACGATAGGTATCCCAAAGTGAGAAGGTGGTATAAACATTGAAGTCACCCTTATGTGTCTTACCGTCTGCACCACGGTATTCGCCGTTTACATCATTGAAGACAGAAGGTGCAATCATTGAGTGATACAATGCTGTATAGAATATCTTTCTTGCACTCTCGTCCTGTGTCTTGATAGCAATCTTACTCAACTCACGGTTCCACTCATCCTTTGCCTGAGCAACAGCATTGCGGAAGTCCCAACCTGGAAGTTCCTTCTGCATATTCAATCGAGCGTTCTCAACACTCACAGCAGAGATTCCTACCTTCACGAGAAGTGGCTGCTCAGCATTGTCGAAAGCAAAAACACCAATCGTATCACGCTCGTTTGACTCCAACTTAACAGGCTGTGAGAACTCTGCCACGAAGTAAACGCGCTGGTCCTTAGCCCATCCTTGTGACATACGGTAGCCACTGACGGTCTTAGCCGACTCCTGCTTGAAACTGCAAGAGGTCATCTTGTCCCATCCGATACCCTGTGAGAGGTTCAAAATAACGTAACCCTTTGTTGCATCAGCAGGAAAAGCATAACGATGGAAGGCTACACGCTGGGTGGCAGTCAACTCTACACGAACACCAGAAGCCAACATTACAGAGTAGTAACCTGGGGTTACATGCTCGGCACGATGGGCAAACTTCACCTCACGCTGTGCTGGATTGGTAGTAGGAAGGAGTGATACATCACCCAAGTCACCAATACCCGTACCGCTAAGGTGCATCTGTCCGAATCCGATAACTGTTGAATCGCTGTAATGATAACCAGAACACCAGTCCCAGCCCTGCTTCTTCTGTGTAGGACCAGCCTGAATGTTACCGAATGGAACATTAGCTCCAAGGAACACATGTCCGTGTCCGCCTGTTCCAATAAATGGGTCAACATACTGCGTATAGTCCTGCGCAAAAGCGAAAAGACTGGTTGCAGCAAACGCCATTAAAGTTAAGAACCTTTTTTTCATATACTGAATTGTTTTAATCTTCTTGTCTTATTTGTCTTGATAGAGCCGTATTCCAACAACCCATCAAGTGTTCGTTTACTTCTGATTAACAATGATCTCGTCTGTAAAAATCCATGCGCCTTTCTCACGAGGGAGTGCCTTCACGCGCACATAACGACCTTTGACATCTCCTTTCCACTTGTAAGGATAGACGAGATAGTCCTCTGAAGCCTTAATACCTGGTCGTACTGTGTCAATCGTCTTGAAGTTCTTACCATCCTCTGACACCATCAATTCGATTGTCTCTGGCGTATAGATAACCGACTCATAGAGGTGCATAAAGTCAACACGAACGTCACGGATGTCCGTAACCTTACCCATATCAACTACTACATCCACACCAGTACTGTCGATAAAGCCCTGCCAACGACCCTCAAGATAGCCCCAATCGCCACGCAAACCATTGGTCAGAGTGTTATCACCTTCGGCACGATACTTCTCTGCATAACGTCCTAAGTAAGTGACTGGCTTACCCAATGCCTCATGCTGTGTCACACTACGGCTTTCCATACGTGACCCCTTCTCCTTTGAGAGGTCAAAGGCATTATAGCCCGCACGCTTCAGACGTTCAACATTTACGACTGCTCTCTTGCGGAAGTTATCGTATCCGGTGCGCTTCTTTGTCCAACCTGTCTCTGCCAAAGCCAACAGACGAGGATAAAGCATATACTCTAAATGGCTTGGCTTCTCAATGAACTCAGTCCATACACACGCCTGAACGCCATCCATATATTTCTCAATATTGGTTCCTTTATACGCTGCTGGAATTGGCTCATAGTTGTAAGTCTTATCCAAACGGGTATAACCGCCCTGCGCCTTAGGCTGTTCCATCGGATTATCCTGATACATATTCAGATAATAGAACTGCTGTGGTGCCATCACTACATGGTGCTTACTTGTTGCAGCCTCAATACCTGCCTCTGTTCCACGCCATGACATCACAGCTGCGTTAGGAGCCAACTTACCTTCCATAATTTCATCCCAACCGAGGAGTTTACGTCCGTTACGGTTCAAGAACTCTTCCATACGATGGGTGAAATGGCTCTGCAATTCGGCTACATCCTTCAAGTTGTTCTCCTTCATCATCTTCTGACAATCAGGACAAGTCTTCCATGTGCGGCGTTCTGCTTCGTCTCCTCCGATGTGGATATACTTAGAAGGGAAGAGCGCCATTGTCTCTTTCAGCACGTTCTCCATAAAGGTATAGGTAGCCTCCTTACCTACACAGAGGTCTGACTGTGTGTAAGGCTTACCTGTACATGACAACTCTGGGTAAGCATAAACCACCTCATCGCTATGACCAGGCATCTCAATCTCTGGGATTACCTCAATGTGGCGCGCTGCTGCATAGCGTACGATATCCTTGATATCTTCCTGTGTGTAATAGCCACCGTAGGCTCCTGGTGTATCCTTATGACAATACTTGCGGTCGTTATCCATCCACCACTTTGTCCAATCAGACTGTGTACGATAAGCGGTTTCATCGGTCAAACGAGGATATTTCTTCACCTCCATGCGCCATCCACCACCATCAGTGAGGTGCCAGTGGAAGCGGTCGAGCTTGAAATAAGCCATCGCATCAATCTGCTTCTTCAAAAAGTCCTTTGTCCAGAAGTGGCGAGAGCAATCGATCATCAAACCACGATAAGCGAAACGAGGGGTGTCCTTCACCTTTACACAAGCTATCTGACCATCCTTTTCGAGCTGGCGAACAGTCTGCAAACCATAGAACAAGCCCGTTGGAGTCAGTGCCTGAATAGTGATACCCTTTGGTGTAACCTCCAACTCATAACCTTGCAGACGAACACTGTCCATTGCCTGCGCTGCCTGCTGGGCTGTTCCCTTACAAATCAAGCGGAAAACGCCTTGTTGAGAAGGATTCTTTGCGTATGCCAATGGCTGATTCAACACCTCAGAAGTGTACTGATTAAGCACCTTAAAGTCATTACCTCTAAGATTGGTCACAATCTTCGTACCCTTATTCAGCTTGAAGTGACCCTTCATAAGGCTGATATTCTCAGGTTGTGGGATGATGTTCTGAGCTGCAACAGGCAAAGAAACAGCTGTTGCAAACAACAGGAAAACTGCACTCAAAAGAACTTTTTTTCTCATAACGTGAGTATAAATTTCGATTTTATATTTTTATTATTTGATTTTACGTAATATCTCTTTCTTCGATGGCTGGCGGCTGTCTGTCTTCTTATCTGCAATCGTTTAATTCCTTTCTGATAGTAAACCGCCTTCCACATCGCCATCTCCTTATTTCGTGCTAAGCATCCGCACACTATGTGCTAAGCATCCGCACAACTTGTGTTAAGGCTCCGCACACTTTGTCCGAAGCGTTCGGACAATAATAGAAAACGGCAAACAATGTCTGTTATTATCATTATATATAATGTAATAAGAAGCGAATCGCTTACAGATGCGTGAAATGTTTGTCCGACAGCACTATATTATTTCAGATAGAACTTCAATGCTCCGCCCTTCAACAGCTCGTCATTCGTGATACGATAGCGATTTAATGGCTTACCACCTAACTCCATCTTCTTGATAATTACAGCCTCATCATTTGGGCGAACCGTCTCTATCACGAGGTTATCTCTGCCCCACTGTGCCTTATCCAAACGGATTGTCACCTTATCGAAGACTGGCGAAGTGAGCGTGTAAGATGGGTCGCCTGGACAATCAGGATAGAAACCTATCATATTAAACACCGCCCAAGCCGACATGGTTCCAGTGTCATCATTACCCGGGATTCCCTCTGGTGCGTTCTTGAAATACTCCTTCAAGAGTCTGCGCGTCTGTATCTGTGTACGCCACTCTTCGCCCTTGAAATAAGAGAAGAGGTGAGGATAAGCAATATCAGGCTCGTTTGCAGGATCATAATAACCCTTGTCAAACACGCTTTGGAGTTTATTGACAAAGTTTTTCTGTCCTCCCATCAGCTTTGCAAGTCCCATAACATCATGCGGAACATAGAAAGTATAGTTCCAAGCATTGCCTTCATGGAAGCCCGGAGATGGTTCAAAGTTCTCTCCCTGCTTTGGATCGAAAGGCTTATAGAAGGTGCCGTCTGGCATCAATGGGCGCAACAAGCCATACTCCTTGCTGAAGTAATGGCGATAACCCAAAGCACGATTGTGGAACAGACGGGCATCATCTTTCTTGCCCAAGGCCGTAGCCAAACGTGAAAGAGCATTGTCAGCAATGTAATATTCGAGTGCGTGAGAAACGGAATTGTCAAACTGCTCGTGCAAGGCAACATATCCCTTCTCCATATATTCGTCGTTATCTGGTCGCAAAGGGTTCTCACTTCCCTTTGTCAGAGCCGACTTGCGGAAGGCTTCGTAAGCCTTGTTGATATCGTAACCACGCAGACCCTTCAACCAAGAATCAGTGATAACGGGAATGGCTGGGTCGCCTTCCATCGTATAAGTCTCACGACCAAAGAGTTCCCACTTTGGCATCCAGCCATGTTCTTCGTACATTCCAATCATCGAACGAATCATGTCGCGCTGACGATTTGGATAAACTAACGTAAGCAACTGATGCACATTGCGATAGGTGTCCCAGAGTGAGAAGACAGTATAACGATTACCTTCCTTCACCGTGCGAATCTCATTGCTCTCCATAGCAGGGTACTGTCCGTTGACATCCTGCAAGATATTTGGATGGATAAGCGTATGATAAAGAGCGGTATAGAAGATGGTGCGCTCTGTCTTTGAACCACCCTCAACGAGGATGCGAGACAGGTCATCATTCCACTTCTTACGAGCCTCAGCATGAATAGCGTCGAAGTTCTTTCCACGCTGTTCAGCATCAAGATTCTCACGGGCGTTTGCCATACTTACGAATGACACACCCATCTGTACTTCCACCTGCTCATCAGCCTCAGTATTGAAGTTCATCCATACACCGATATCATCGCCTGAGAGTTCCTTGTGATAAGTCTTATAGAGTTTATACTTACCATTGTCAGCATCCCACTCAGCCTCAACGCCTGTCATCGGGCGCTGCTTCTTCCAATAGCCAGCTTCTGTTGGTTTCTTGCTGACACGCATCACGAAGTAAATTGGGAATACTGCCTGTGGGTTATAACAGAATGTACCCTGCAACTTTACGCCCTCATACTCCGTGTCGCTCACCTTCTTCACCATTGCACCGGTCTCATTTGTCAAACCCTCACCGAGGTTTAACAAGATATGACTTTCTCCTTTCGGGAATGTGAAACGTGCAACAGAACTGCGAGGAGTGGCTGTTACTTCTGTCTTCACATTATACTTTACCAAGTGATTAGAATAATAACCGGGATGAGCAACCTCCTTATCGTATGTACTACCATACTCCTTATAATCAACGTTCAACTTTCCTGTCGTTGGCATAAGCAACAATGAGCCTACTTCTGGACAGCCCACACCACTGAGGTTGACGTGAGAATAACCCGTGAAAAAGACGTTATGATATTCGTAAGGGGTAGACCACCAGCGTGCATCCTTATCAAATTTGTTCAAATCGGAACCCATTACGTTGAATGGCACAACTGACATCAATCCGTTAGGGCATACTGCTCCCGGATTGGTTGTACCAAAATTTGATGTTCCAATAAATGGATTGACAAGGTCGACAGGCTCTTCCCCACCCTTGTCAGCCGCTTTCAGCGAAAGAAAAGACAAGGAAAGAAGTAGTACTAATAGGAATTTATGATTCATTTGGGTGGTGGATGTTGGATGTTAGGTGGTGATGAATAGTAGGTGATAGGTAGTGGGTGTTAGGTGGTGATGGGTGTTAGGTGGTGAGTGGTGGGTGGTGATGAATTGTGATGAAGCTATCATTATTTACTTCTAAGCAATTCATCAACACCCAACACCTATCACCTAACACCTAACAATTCCTCAACACCCAACACCCAACACTTAACACCTTATAATATACTATTGTTCTTTGTGAACTCTACGATGTCCTTAATATAGCCAAATGCCATACCAACGACTGTATCAGCTGCACCATAGTAAACCGCTACGCGCTCGCCATCTTGCAAAGCAGCACATGGGAAGACAACGTTTGGCACGTCACCCTGCAACTCGTAAGGTGCGTTTGGTGCAAGAAGATATGGACGAGTGCGATAGAGAACCTTCTCTGGATTGTCCTTATCAAGGATAGCTGCACCCATTGAATAACGGAAGCCGTTACAAGTAGTGATTACACCATGATAGAAAAGCAACCAACCTTCGTCTGTCAAGAAAGGAACTGAACCTGCACCAATCTTCGTACACTGCCATGCACTCTCTGGGAATGGAGTCACCTTCATTACGCAACGATGCTCGCCCCAATACTTCATATCTGGGCTGAAGCTGATGTAGATGTCACCGAAAGGAGTATGACCATTGTCGCTTGGGCGGCTCAACATAGCATACTTTCCGTTGATCTTCTCTGGGAAGAGTACGCCATTACGGTTGAATGGAAGGAAAGCATTCTCACACTGATAGAACTTCTTGAAGTCGAAGGTGTAAGCAATACCGATAGTTGGACCATGATAACCGTTACACCAAGTAATCCAATAACGATCCTCAATCCATGTAACACGTGGGTCATACTTGTACTCTGACTCAATCATCTCAGTGTTACCAGCCTCAAACTTAATAGGCTCATGATTGATTTCCCAGTTCACACCATCCTTACTGAAACCAGCAAAAATGTTCATCTGAACCGCCTTGTTGTCGCAACGGAACACTCCTGCGAAGCCGTCTTCAAAAGGAACAACAGCACTATTGAAGATACTGTTAGATGTTGGAATATGATAACGATCGATGATTGGGTTCTTTGAATAACGCCACATCACATCCTTGCATCCTTCTGGACGTTCCTCCCAAGGCAGAATATCTTTTAAACTTTTCATTGTAAATATAGTTTTATGCTTTTAGTTTTTTATAAATGTCTATACATTATAAGTACAAGCAAAGTTAGCTTTTTACTTCAACAAAAGGCAAGATTTTACTATTCGTTAAATAGTAAAAACACTTCTTAACAAGAACTGTTAAGAATATGTTATTTAATCAACCGAACTTATTATTAAAATAGCCGTAATTACCGTTTAACCCAGT
>CAUVDL010000017.1:0-44134 GCA_963550695.1 uncultured Prevotella sp.
TACAGGGACTTTTCGAAAAGACCTATATTACGGATGTGATAGAGCGCAACCAGCTAAAGGCAAGTAAAGATGTGTTGGGAGACCTGTTGAATTATCTTGCATCGTCTGTGGGCAGTCTTACTAATGCTACCAGACTGGAGAACACCTTTAAATCAATAAAGAAACAGAATATCGCACATCAAACAATCTCTGCCTACATCGATCATTTTATAGACGCTTTTATCATTAGGAAGGTAGAACGCTATGATATCAAAGGTCGCAAATATATAGGAGCTCAGCAAAAATATTTCTTCACAGATGTAGGCTTGCGCAATGCGCGTCTGAATTTCCGCCAGCAAGAAGAGAATCATATTATGGAGAATATCCTCTTTAATGAGCTTACAGCTCGTGGTTTCAGTGTAGATGTAGGTGTTGTGGAAACTACGGTGACTAATGCTGCTGGCAAACGTCAGCGTTCACAGTTGGAAATTGACTTCGTATGCCAACGGGGGCATGGTCGCTATTATATCCAGTCGGCACTTACCGTAGCAGACGAAAATAAGCGTTTGCAGGAGATTAACTCGCTTACAAAGATCAACGATTCATTCATCAAGATAGTTGTGGTAAAGGATTATATCATACAATGGCACGACGAGGCAGGAATCTTATATATAGGTATCGAAGACTTCCTACTCAATTATATCAATCAGATGGAATGAGGCCTACTGCGAATTAGATGGGTGCGCAATATTCCTACGCACTCATCTATTACATTAACCTGCGATATGGTGTAAAATATTCTACCTCGCCATCGAGGATGAAAAACACTAACAAATGTTTTTACACGTCGTTTAAACAAAAGCCCACAAAAGTAGGACTTATCCTTAATATAGCTTTGCTTTATCTTTATTTCACGTCTTAATAACCTCTTATCTCTCTAAGTTTCAGGAATAATAAAAGAGTTAAATATATAAAAAGCTTGCTTATTAGTACTTACTTTCTGAATAAAAATACGTAAATTTACGCAAAATTTAAGGAATGTGTTTAGGATGACTTGGAAAATCAACAAGTAACTTTACGACAATTAACCATCGAGTATTATTAAAATTTCTATATTCCAATAATTAATTTATGAAAAAGAAAGATTATGTAAAGCCAGATGCTAAGGTATTGAGTCTTTATACAGACGAGTTTATGGAGGGTCCCTTCCATGCGCAAAGTAGTATAAAGGGAACTATTACTCCTGGTGATGATTATGGTGATCCTGAGGAGGATGGTAATCCAACAGGAGTTTAAGAGAGTTATTTGATAAAATTAGAAAACAAACCTGTAGGGAATAATTTACCTACATAACGATAACAAAAAATAAATGAAACAACTATTTTATTCGTGCATCGCTGTTTTTGCATTGCTTTTCACTGGTTGTGCAGACAAGGATGTTGTTGAGTCTATCTCAAATGAGAATAACCAGCCTGGTGTTACTGTGTCTATGGCGATGGAGGGTGATATGGGGCAGACTGCTGCTACTCGTGCTATCGGTTACGAAACTGATGATAATTCTGGGTTCCCAACACCTATCGGTATCTTTGATAAGGCTGGAAATGATGGTAAGGAACTTGCTGATGGTAAAAAAGTGCCAGTGCTTCTTATCTTTAAGAGTACAGACCCTACTCAGCCTATTACAAAGGTTGTAACCCAGTGGACTTATAAGAAGGGTGGTAATTTAGCATTGATGGCAAATGATACCTTTGATATGGCTGCAGGTACTGATCTTAACAAGGGTACATGGTTTGTATGTGGTATCTTAGGTGGTGAGATGTTGCCAGGTAACAATCAGGTGAAGTTTAATGGTTACTCAGAGGGACAGATTGCTCGTAATGGTGCAGGTGCTAAGGTGACTTGGGGTGCTAATATTCCTTATATCTTTAGCTGGCGCCAGTTGACAGCCAACGCTGCAAAGAAGACCTTTAAGGCTGAAAAAGAAGTTAAGTTTAAGCAGTTTGGTACTATTGTACGTTTGAAAGTTAAGAATAAGACTGGTTTTGATTTCAAGTATAATGGTGTTCGTATCATCACAAGTAATATCCTTTGTGGTCAGTTCGACTTGAATAGCTTCGATGATGTTGCGGTTTCAGATCTTAGAGATACACAGGATGCTGACATTGCTTCTGCTAAGTCTCCTTCTTACAAGAATGCTTTTAAGGCGTTTAAGTTCTATCAGCGTCCATTTGAAGATGCTGCTGTTTCAGGTACTGATGGACTTTACACGAAGAGAAGATATCGTGTTCATGGTGAGTACATTGCTAATTATAATGAGGAAAAGTCTGGGACTAAGTTGAATACAGCCCTCTACTATTATGATCATACATTCTTGCCAAGAGTGTCTGGTGACAACTTCGATAAAGTGGCGAAAGGTCAGGAGGCTCCAAGCTATATCTATGTATGGATGGCGCCACAAGAGCAGGCAGTGAAGATTTACGATGGAAATGAGGAAGGAATTGGATCTTACACTGTAAAGAAGGTTGCTAAGACGCAGTTCTTATTGATGGCTGTGCCTGATGGAAATGGTACTGCAGGTAAGGTTGTTCCTACTTCTATTAATATGCTTCCTGCATACGGTACACTTGCAACTTATGTTTCAGGTGCTAACTATCCAGCAAAGGGTGAGGTTGTATATAACTTCGCACCATTGAGCTATGTTGCTAAGCATGATAACTTTGGCACTGAGGCTGAGTTGTCTAACGAAGGTGACCAAGATGTAGCACACACAAAACGTTATACGTATAATCAAAATTATGAAGGTCAAGAGAAGATAAGTGATTATCTTTCAAGTATACCAGGTGATTATTTCTTTGCTAACAATGAATACTGGCGTAGTATAATCCCTCATTATTATGGTTTTGCAGGTTTCCGTAATGGCGGTAATGATTATAAGAATTTCTGTATGGGTATCGTGTCACCTGTTCAACTTCCTGGTTGGAGTGAACCGTATTTAGTATATCATTCTTATTCAAAGGGAGTTCCTGGTAGTAAGATTTCATATATGCTTGGTATGTCTAAGAAGCCTGATTATATTGAAATTGATCAGACAGTAAAGGGCGAAGGTCAATCTTTCAAAGGTTATGCAAAACAGCCTTCTTTACGTGCATATAGTGGAATAACAACTATTCCTAATTGGATAGACAATAATAAGTATCGTTTTACTATACGTTATGAAGATGTGAATGGAACTGCTGTACTTACCCAGCGTTATCTTGGTCCTCGTTTTGTACTTGATATGGACGATATTGCTAACGAAGACTTTTGGGCAGTACCAAGCAATAACGGTGTTGTTTATCCAAAAGATGTGAAGCGTGTTTTCCCATATTCGGGAGTGAATAGTGCTGCAGAAGCTAATGGTCAAACAATATGGTTCTATGATACGAATACGGTCGGAAAGATGACACAGTATTGGACACCAGACAATACAGCTGCAGATGGTATGTATACACCAAAGGGTCCTAATCGTAAAGGTGCAATGTTAGGATTGAATGGTGTTTTACCTAAGCAGTCTGTTACTTTCGTTGGATCTAATGGTGGAGGTGAAACTGGTGGCTTCTTCCAGCACTATCTCTACGTGAATGTTCCAACAAATGGAAATAATGATAATGCTGATTCAAGATACAAGAAAAACTTCATTATGAGTGCTCCTGTACGTTTGTGGAAGGCAACTCCATACGCTGACTAATTCGCTAACATTAGAATTATCTATAATATTAAGTATCTGTGGTATCCGAAAGGGTATCACAGATATTTTTTTATGTGGGTTTTTAATCGGTGTGTTGACGTTCCACACATATCGTGTTGTTGGTTAGCACGAGTGGTGCGAAGGCTCCGCACGAGTGGTGCGGAGCGTTAAAGACCTTGTAATTTATAGGCGAGAAAGAATCAATCAGTTGTTAGAAGCGAGTTTTACTGCCACAAGTATCGTCAATCTATTTATTAGGTGGCAGGGAAAATCGTTAGTCTAAGGAATAGATGGAGCCAAAGACGTTTCGTAACTATCTATCGTCATTTCTTTACACGCATAATAATACCTTTATTACTTGCAAATACAAAAGAAAGGATGTATCTTTGTTGCAGTAACTCGGGTACAACCATTGTGCGGCATTTAACCCAAATCGGTCATTAGATCCTAAACATATTTTGTTTTATTATCGAGCAGATTGGTTGTCTTTAGGGCGCAGGCGTAGCGGGCTACGTCAAGTTATAAAGACAAACAAGATGCCGATAAGAAAATAAAAGATGTTAGGAAACAATACCATAGTAATAAGAACGATATATATTGTGGTCTAATGACCGATTGGGGTTTAATGGGAACACCATAACTAAAAATAGCAATGAACAAAAGAAATCTTTTCCTTTATGCAGCCTTGACAGCTCTTTCCGTATCGGCTACGGCACAGACAATGAACATTACACGTGCTGGCGATACGACGATTGTAAAGATAGTAAAGTCGCCACAGTATCTTCTCCTTCCGATTGAAGAGGGGAAAGACGAGGCGCAGGTGATACTTGATAATGGCAAGAAGACCGATACGTGGATGGATGTAAGACTGGCACAAGGTAAAACCGACTATTATGTACCATTCAAACTCAATAAGGGTAAGACCTCGATAGTCAAGATCTTAAATCTAAAAGAGCATACGCTAACCCTCAAACAAGGACAGTTAAGGCTCTCAAACGTGTGGGATGTGACCAATACCGATTTCTATCGCCCCTCTTATCATCACACTCCTTCTTACGGATGGATGAACGATCCGGTCGGTATGTTCTATAAAGATGGGGTCTATCATCTATGTTATCAATACAACCCCTACGGCTCCATGTGGGGAAACATGCACTGGGGGCATGCTATCAGTCGTGACCTTATTCGCTGGAAGGAGGTTGAGCCGACGCTCAATCGCGACCCTATGGGGCATATCTTCTCTGGTAGTACGGTAATAGATAAGAAGGGTACGGCTGGTTATGGTAAGAATGCGATTATCTCCCTTTATACATCCGATAGCAAGGAGAATGCACAAACGCAATGTTTAGCTTATAGTACCGATGGCGGTTATACTTTCCATAAGTATGAAAAGAATCCCGTTTTGAAGCCTTTTGATGGTGTGAAGGATTTCCGAGACCCAAAGGTCTTCTGGTATGAGCCACTTCAGAAGTGGTATATGATTGTTTCTGCCGATAAAGAAATGCGTTTTTATTCGTCGCCAAACTTGAAGGACTGGACCTATGTAAGTGCTTTCGGTGCAGGCTATGGTGCACAACCTAACCAGTTTGAATGTCCCGATTTCTTCGAACTCCCTGTTGATGGTAATCCAAATAAGAAGAAATGGGTGATGATTGTGAATATCAATCCCGGCTGTCTCTTTGGTGGTAGTGCTACGGAGTATTTCGTTGGTGACTTCGATGGAACGAACTTTATCTGTGATAGCGACCCTTCTGTGGCTAAGTTCCTCGACTATGGTAAGGACCATTATGCCACTGTTACTTTCTCAGGCGTTAAAGACCGTGTGTTGTGTATTGCGTGGATGAGCAACTGGCAGTATGCTAACGTTACTCCTATTCGCCAATATCGTGGTGCGAACACGCTTCCACGTGAGTTGAAACTCTTCACAGGTAAAGATGGTCAAATTTATATGTCTTCTAATGTTGTGTCAGAGGTAGTCTTGCTAAGAAGGAAGTATAAGCGCTTACCTAACCTGCTTGTTGCTCATGAACGGGACGCAGAGAATGTATCAGTCAGTAAAGAGAATGCTTTTGAATTAGAGATGGATGTAACACCGAATAAGGCAGCTAAGACTGGAATTGTTCTTTATAATGATAAGGGAGAGAAGGTAGATATCTACTTTGATTTAAAGGCAGGACGACTTGTTATGGATCGTACGGAGAGCGGAAAGGTTCAGTTTGGTGAGAAGTCAGAACCATATAAGATTGAAACTGACTATGATGAGCGTGAGGAACAGAAGGTTTTAGGTCCGATGCGTAAGCTGAACTCTATTAATTATAAGAACGACTTTGCACTCGGAACATGGGCACCATTAAGCCTCTGCGACTCCGACACCTATCACTTGAATATCTTTGTTGATAAGTGTTCAATAGAAATCTTTGTCAATGGTGGGCGTATCTCTATGACCAATCTTGTCTTCCCGACACAGCCTTACACTTCTGTTAAGTTCTATTCAGATGGCAATAGAGCTGCTTTCAGAAACATAAAGGTGAATGAATTAGGCTTGATAAAACCTTAGACATTCGTTAGTTGTTGCTTATCCGTGTTTGAGTAGAGATGGTGACAGTCTTACTTGCAAGGTATGTTAACCCGCAGAAATAGTCTTCGCACGTGCTTTGCAGAGTGTTCCAGACAAGCAGAACGAGGTGAGCGGACTGATGATTATGGGGCTTTCGGTGGTACAATCTTCCCACTCTTAATGGGTTTTGCCAGCGATGGATTCGGTCAAGTGGGTGCTGTTGTAGTAATGGCAGTGGGCGTACTCTACCTCTTTTCTTATATTCCAAAGATGAACAATAAATAATACAGATATGAAACAGTTAATCGTTGGCCTCGGAGAGGCGTTGTGGGATTGTCTTCCAGAAGGACGAAAGCTTGGTGGTGCACCTGCAAATTTCGCCTATCACGCAGGACAGTTCGGTCATGATTCGCTTGCTATCAGTGCTGTTGGAGATGACACGTTAGGACAGGAAACACTCGATGAATTCGATAAAAAAGGTGTAAAGTACCTGATGCCAAAGGTGGATTATCCAACAGGAACGGTTCAGGTTGAACTCGATGATGAGGGTGTTCCTACCTATGATATCAAAGAGGGTGTAGCTTGGGATAATATTCCTTTCACCCCAGAACTTGAATCGGCAGCCAAGAATTGCCGTGCCTTATGCTTCGGTTCGCTTGCACAGCGTAGTAGTGTAAGTCGACAGACGATACAAAAGTTCCTCGAATCAACCCCTAAGGACTGTTTGAAGATATTTGATATTAATCTTCGTCAGAACTTCTATACAAAGGAGATTATTACCTCTTCGCTTCAGCATGCCAATATCCTCAAAATCAATGATGAGGAACTTGTTACCATCGGTCGTCTCTTTGGTTACCCAGGACTTGATATTGAAAACAAATGTTGGTTGCTTTTAGGCAAGTATAATCTTGATATGCTCGTGCTGACCTGTGGTGTGAACGGTTCGTATGTGTTTGCTCCAAATCTTAAGTCGTTCCAAGAAACGCCAAAGGTCGATGTTGCAGACACTGTCGGTGCTGGTGATTCCTTTACAGGTGCTTTTGCTTCTGCCATACTTGCGGGTATGCCTATCACAGATGCTCATAAACTTGCGGTAGATGTAAGTGCATACGTTTGCACACAGAATGGTGCCATGCCAAAACTTCCTAAGGAACTGTTGGATAGGATAAAGTAAATTATTTCTTTCCTTGATACGTGATATTGCTTCCGTGTGGGATAATATTTATTTATTGTATTTATCTCAATAGGCAAGAGATAATTGATATTTAGATAAACTATATGGTCCGAATTGATTGAGTAAAGTATAGCTTTTCTCGATTAATTCGGGCTTTTTAGTGTGCCAGTCTTAGCGTTCTTAATATGTAATTTATGCCCTCCTTTTCCATTAAATGCTCCTCCTTTCGAATTATTTTCATGAAAATAATTCTTTTTTTTCATGAAGATAAATATTTCTTTTCACGTAAATAATTATTTTTCTTCATGAAAGTAATTCACAAAGGGGTATGAATTGGTACTTAATTTATATTTAAATCTCTATCCTTCATTAAACGATAAAGAGATAGATAAGCCTTGTTAACTTTATGGTTTGGTGATATGTTTTATATTCTTGTAGGCGTTTTATAAGGTTTTATACATTGGTGTATCTCTGGTATAACTTACTCTGCCTACGTTGCAAAGGGAAATAACCAATTCATTGACATAACAAACTCTGTTCTTAAATAAACCGATAGAATTTAAATAGAGCGTAAAAATTTATTAAAAGTTTACTTAAAAGTGAATAGTCTAACTTTTAACTATTATCTTTGTACCAATTTCTATGAGGTATAAAATGCTTCCTGAAACTCTAAAAGAAGCAAATCTACTCAGAATAGATGAAGCTTCAAGACCGATTAAACTATCTACTTATGACAAATGTCTCTCTAAAAATCATTGAACAAAGTGAGCAGATTGGAATGTTCTCTATCTGTTTTGACAACAACGAAGAAAGTGAGTTTGAAAAGTTCTTAATTGAGTTTAAGGACAATGCAACATATAATAAAGACTTTAATGTCATTCTTTTAGCATTATCAAAGATTATTGAAAAAGGAGCTTTGGAACGTTTTTTTAGAAATGAAGGAAAGATGAGTGACAATGTAAAGGCTCTTGCTATAGATTCTCATAAGTTGCGATTATATTGTTTGCGAATATCTGATCAAATCCTTATACTTGGTAATGGAGGTATAAAGAGTACAAGAACATACCAAGAGGATGAGACCTTAAGTGGTTATGTAATGAATTTACAAACATTTGATAAGGTTTTGCATAATGCAATTAAAAAGGGACAAATTACAATAGAGAAAAGTATGATAACCAATATAGAAGGTACGATATTTAAATTGTAAGAATAAGTTTTCTAATTAAAAGGAGGGTATGTATGGTAAAGAACGAGCTATTCAGACAGTGTCTTGCAGCAGTACCTGCAGAAGAAAAAGCCCAATTTGAACTTTCATTTGGGATTGCAGAACGTATCCATGAAGTGTTATCAAAGAAAGGATTAACACAAAAGGACCTTGCAAAACAGCTACATAAACGTGAATCTGAAATATCTAAATGGCTTACAGGAAGGCACAACTTTACAATGCAAACTATCGCTAAGATAGAAACAGCATTAGATTGTCAGTTGATTAAAATAGCACAATAAAGAAGTTACAGGAGTTCTGCTAAGGTTGGCTCCTGTATCTTTTAGCCTAAAATAATGAAAATCTAAAACCTAAAAATATGATTTCAAATTTTGTAAAAACGCTTTTACCACTCACAGCTTTTGGTTGTTTACAAGGCAATGCTGCGACTCCAAAAAAACAACAAAAGCCTAATATTATATATATCATGTGTGATGATATGGGTTATGGTGACCTTGGTTGCTATGGACAGAAGTATATTCTCACACCAAATATCGACCGCATGGCAAAGGAGGGTATGCGCTTTACACAAGCGTATGCGGGTGCACCAGTGAGTGCTCCATCGCGTGCCTGCTTTATGACAGGGCAGCATTCTGGGCATACGGAAGTACGAGGAAACAAGGAATATTGGGCACCAAGCAAGCCTATCTATTATGGGAAAAACCGAGATTTCAGCGTTGTTGGTCAGCATCCTTACGACCCAGAGCACGTTATCCTACCTGAGATTATGAAAGACAATGGCTATCGCACGGGTATGTTCGGTAAGTGGGCTGGTGGTTACGAAGGCTCTAAGTCTACGCCAGATAAGCGTGGGGTAGATGATTTCTATGGTTATATCTGTCAGTTCCAGGCACATCTTTATTATCCAAACTTCCTCAATGAATATAGCAGAGAGCGTGGAGATAGTGCGGTAAGACGTGTGGTAATGCAGAACAATATTGACTATCCGATGTTTGGTGAGCAGTATGCACAACGTAAAGACTACTCAGCCGACCTCATCCATCAGCACGCTTTGAGTTGGCTGAAACGACAAAGTAAAGACAAACCATTCTTTGGTATCTTCACTTATACGCTTCCACACGCAGAGCTGGCACAGCCTAACGATTCGCTCTTGGCTTTCTATAAAAAGAAGTTCTTTGAAGATAAGACGTGGGGAGGGCAGGAAGGCTCACGTTACAACGCTGTTGTACATACACACGCACAGTTTGCTGCAATGATAACACGCCTTGATGCTTATGTAGGAGAGATACTTCGTACATTGGACGAGAAAGGACTTGCAGAAAACACACTTGTCATCTTTACCAGTGACAACGGACCTCATGAGGAGGGTGGGGCGGACCCAACTTTCTTTAATCGTGATGGTAAGCTACGAGGGCTTAAACGACAGTGTTATGAGGGAGGAATTCGTATTCCGTTTATCGCTCGTTGGAAGGGACATGTTAAAGAAGGTGTGATCAATGATTTGCCGTTTGCCTTCTACGACTTGATGCCAACTTTCTGTGATGTGGCAGGTGTACGCAACTTTCCAAAACGCTATGTCAATAAGAAAAAGACTATTGATTATTTCGATGGAATCTCTATTTTCCCCACCTTGATGAGCGATGAAAAGGCGCAAAAACAGCATCCGCACCTTTATTGGGAGTTTGCTGAGACGAATCAGATTGGTGTGCGTATGGGAGATTGGAAGTTGGTAGTTATTCGTGGAATACCGCATCTTTATAATCTTGCAACCGATCTTCACGAAGATAAGGACGTTGCACAGGAGTATCCAGAGATTGTTGATCAGATGGTAAAGATTATCTATCAGGAGCATGTTGACAGCCCTTTATTCCCAATTACAATGCCGATGGAAAGGGGGAAAAATAAGTCTTAATACCAAATAGGTGGTTAAACCGAAATCGGTCATTAGAGCCTAAACATATTGTGCTGTAATGACCGATTTTGGTTGAAATTATCGAAGAATAAGGTTGGAGCGAGTTTAGAAACTCTTCAACCATGCCTTCAAGTCCATCATCATCTCCTCATGATAACGGAAGCCAATCTTGCTACCCCAGCCATGGCCGCCACCAGGATAAACGTGGAGAGAACCACGGACGTCATTGCGGTATAACTCGGTGTAGAAGTTTACACCATTAGCAGGTGGAACAGTATCGTCATCATCGCTGAGGGCAATGAAAGTGCGTGGAGTTACGCGACTTACGTTCATGTCCGCACTGTATTTCTTCTCGTCACGCTTACTTGGATTTTTGCCAAGGAAGTTCATGCGGCTTCTGTCATGTCCGTAACCTTCCAGCATAGAGATAACAGGATAGAAGAGAATTTGGAAGTTAGGCTTTGCTTCACCCTGACTTCTTGTTGCGATGGTTGCTGCGAGGTGACCACCAGCAGAGAATCCCATGATACCTACATCGTTGCGGTTAATTTTCCAACTTGTTGCATTCAAGCGTACAAGCTTCATAGCCTGTTCTGCGTCAGAAATAGGAACTTCTGGCTGGCCATGCGGCATACGATACTTCAAAACAATCGCTGCAATACCTTGGTTCTGGAAGAACTCTCCCCAATCGTAGCCCTCTTTCTCCATAGAAAGGGTTTCGTATGCACCACCGGGGCAGATAATTACAGCACGACCCGTAGCTTGTTTTTCCATAGGAAGGAATACACGAACCTTGGCAGAGTCGTTTGCATCACCATTATCGTAAGGTGGACGTCCGTTATAAAGTTTAATGTCGAAGACGCTCTGAGCAGAAATTGCCATAGAGGCTGTAGCCAAACCAATTACGATGAAAAATTTTCTTAAATTCATTCTATTCTCTGTTTATTTGTTTTGTACGTTTATTTTCTTTTCCTTTTCACTATGCTATGGTGGATAGATGGCTCACAAAACTGCACGTTATTGTAAGTGGAAAGAGAAATAAAGCGTAAGATTTTGGACCAGTAGTTGCAAAGTTAACAAAAAGATACGATTTCGATAGTAGATATTTAGAGTTTTTAGTATATTTGCAAGCAGAAATAATAAAAGGTATGAAGTATAAACTATTTTTAATAGTTTCGTGTTGCTGTTAACAACTTCTTCTTATTAAGCTATTTCAATAGTAACATCAATATATAAGAACGAAATACAATGTAAAGATGCATGTGTTAGACAAATTTCAGTATTGTCCCGTATGTGGAAGTAAACACTTCGTTGAACAGAATGAAAAAAGCAAACGTTGCGAGAGTTGTGGCTTTGAGTATTTCTTAAATCCAAGTTCTGCTGTTGCTGCATTTATTCTGAATGAGAAGGGGGAGTTACTTGTTACGCGAAGGAAGTTTGAGCCAGGACGTGGAACGTTAGATCTTCCTGGTGGTTTTTGTGATATTGGTGAGACGATTGGCGAGGCGTTAGAGCGTGAAATAAAAGAGGAAACCAACCTTGTTATCAAGGAGAAACACTACTTTTGTTCGTTGCCTAATAAGTATCGTTATAGCGACTTTGATATCCCAACACTTGATGCCTTTTTTATTTGTAAGGTGGAGGATGAGACAGTATTAAAGGCTGCTGACGATGTAGAAGAAGCACTATGGCTACCTTTGTCAGAGATTCACACAGAGCAGTTTGGGCTTCGTTCTATCCGTCAGGCACTATATGATTTTCTGCAAAGAGAGTTGAAAAACTTAAAAAAGTAGAAATTTTGCCTATTATATAAGGTGTAAGCAAAAAGTTTAAGTACTTTTGCGTCCTTGAAAAAATGTACAAGATTGATTATGCAAGAAAACTTGGTAATAGTAGAGAGCCCGGCAAAGGCTAAGACCATAGAGAAGTTTCTCGGTAAGGATTATAAGGTGATGTCATCTTATGGACATATCCGTGACTTGAAGAAAAAGGAACTTAGCATTGACCTCGACACGTTAAATCCTGACTACGAAATCCCTGATGAGAAGAAGAAAGTAGTTAGTGAACTGAAGAAGAGTGCAAAAGCTGCCGAGAAGGTTTGGTTAGCTTCCGATGAGGACCGTGAGGGAGAGGCAATCAGCTGGCACCTTTGCGAGGTCTTAGGATTGGATGAAGAGAAAACAAATCGTATTGTTTTCCATGAGATTACCAAGCCGGCTATATTGAAAGCTATCGAGTCACCACGTCGTTTGGATATGAATCTTGTGAACGCACAGCAGGCTCGTCGTGTACTCGACCGCTTGGTTGGCTTTCGTCTTTCACCAGTCTTGTGGCGCAAGGTAAAGCCTGCTTTGAGTGCAGGACGTGTACAGAGTGTAGCTGTTAGATTGATTGTTGAGCGCGAACGTGAGATACAGAGCTTCAATTCAGAGCCATACTATCGCTTGAATGCAGTCTTTGCTGTAACCAGTGAGGACGGCTCAAAGCATGAAGTGAAGGCCGAACTGAGTAAGCGTTTCAAGACACATGAGGAAGCAATAGCGTTTCTTGAACTGTGTAAGACCTCAAAATTCAAGGTTTCATCGATTGCTAAGAAGCCTTTGAAGCGTACTCCAGCTCCTCCATTTACTACCTCAACCCTGCAGCAGGAAGCTGCAAGGAAGCTCGGATTTACCGTGAGTCAGACGATGATGGTTGCCCAGAGATTGTATGAGGCAGGTCGTATTACCTACATGCGTACCGATAGTGTGAATCTTTCAGCATTGGCTATTGAGGGATGTAAGGCTGAGATTGAGCGACTCTATGGTACAGATTATGGCAAAGTAAGAAAATATCAGACACATAGTAAGGGTGCTCAAGAAGCGCACGAGGCTATTCGTCCTACGTATATTGATAATGTTTCTATCGAAGGAACAAGCCAGGAAAAGCGTCTGTATGATCTTATTTGGAAGCGTACGATTGCTTCACAGATGGCGGATGCGAAGATAGAGAAGACCACAGTGAATATATCACTTGAGTCGGAAGAGGGCAAGAATACCACCGATTTACAGTTTGTTGCGAATGGTGAAGTAGTAGCTTTCGAAGGTTTTTTGAAGGTATATCACGAGTCAACAGACGATGATGAAAACAGTGAGGAGTTCTCACATGCACTGCCTGTAATGCACGAAGGCGAGGAATTGGAACGCCGTGAAATTGTGTCAACAGAGCGTTATTCACAGGGGCCAAACCGCTATACGGAAGCAAGTCTTGTGCGTAAACTTGAAGAACTCGGTATTGGTCGTCCGTCAACTTATGCTCCAACGATTTCAACAATTCAGCAACGTGAATATGTGCAGAAGGGAGATCGTAAGGGTGAAGAACGCAAGTATGCTGTTGACTCATTGCTCGGTCTGAAGATTACTTCTAAGACAAAGAAGGAGATGGCTGGTGCTGATAAGGGTAAGCTTATCCCAACCGACATCGGTATTGTTGTAAACGACTTCCTTATGGAAAACTTCCCTGATATCATGGACTACAACTTTACCGCTAAGGTTGAGCAGGAGTTCGATAAGATAGCAGAGGGAAAAGCAGAGTGGAATAAGGAAATGAAAACCTTCTACCAGAGTTTTGAACCAGAGGTGGAGAAGGTAATGAATGCCCGTTCTGAGCATAAGGCAGGTGAGCGCGAACTTGGTCTTGATCCTGTTTCAGGTAAGCCTGTGTTTGTAAAGATTGGTCGTTTTGGTCCTGTGGTACAGATAGGTAGTGCCGATGATGAGGACAAACCACGCTTCTCACAGCTCCCTTCAGATAAGAGTATGGAAACCATCACCCTTGATGAGGCTTTGGAGTTGTTTAAGTTGCCACGCAACCTTGGTCAGTTTGAGGGTACAGATGTTGTGATTGGCGCAGGTCGATTTGGTCCTTATGTGCTTCATGATAAGAAGTACACATCGCTGCCAAAGGAGGAAGACCCACTCACAATCAGTCTTGATGCAGCTATCAACCTTATTCAGAAGAAGCGTCTGCAGGATGCACAGCGTCATTTAAAGACTTTTGAAGAAGATGCTAAGATGGAGGTGATGAACGGTCGTTACGGTCCTTATATTGCTTATGATGGCAAGAACTACCGTATGCCAAAGGCACTTCATGAGAAGGCTGCAGAACTTACTTACGAACAGTGTATGGACATCGTAAAGAATGCTCCGGAGCCAAAACGTAAGAAGTAATTGAATATAGACTCACCTATAAGGGAAAGGAAGACATCCACCACGTAGTCTGATAATGTCAGGCTATAGGGTGGATGATAAATATAACGTGAGTATGACAGAACATACAGAAGAATACAAACCGCTTCGCATTATTCTCATAGGTTATATGGGTGCGGGCAAGACTACCGTAGGCAGAGCCTTATCAAAGGAGTTGAACATTCCGTTCTACGACTTAGACTGGTACATAGAGAGCCGAATGCGCAAGACGGTGAAGCAAATCTTCGATGAAAGGGGAGAGGAAGGCTTCCGTATGATAGAACAGTCAATGCTTCACGAGGTGGCTGAATTTGAAAATGTCATTATCTCTTGTGGGGGAGGAACTCCATGCTTCTTTGATAATATGGAGTATATGAATGGGCAAGCAGAGACAGTTTATTTGAAAGCAGAGACAGATGTCCTTTACAAGCATCTACTGATGGGTAAGTCTGTACGCCCCCTCTTGCTTAACAAAACACCTGATGAAGTAAACCTGTTTATTCGTGAACAACTGAAGCATCGTGAGCCTTTTTATACAAAGGCAAAGCACGTTCTTGACGTGAGTCTTATGGATAGTTACGACAAGATACAGATTTCGGTCAATCAGCTTTGTCAACTATTAAAGTTGAATAAGACTAATAGACAGAAATAAAATAGCTATTATTTAATAGTTAGAAATCAAATGCTCAAAGCAAATAATTGATTAATTCAAGATTATATATAGGGACAGAAGAATAGAAATGAAAAAGTGGACGATTGAAGATTCTCAAGAGTTGTACAATATCTCTGGATGGGGTACATCTTACTTTGGTATTAACGAATCGGGTGATGTGTACGTAACGCCTTGTAAGGATAATACACAAGTAGACTTACGTGACGTTATGGACGAACTCGCCCTGCGCGATGTGACACCTCCAGTGTTGCTCCGTTTTCCAGATATTCTCGATAATCGTATCGAGAAAACATCCTCTTGCTTTGAGAAAGCAAAGAAGGAATATGATTTCAAAGCTGAGAACTTCATCATCTATCCTATTAAGGTAAACCAGATGCAGCCCGTGGTTGAGGAGATTATCTCTCATGGGCGTAAGTTTAATTTAGGTCTGGAAGCTGGTTCAAAGCCTGAGTTGCATGCTGTGATTGCCGTACAGTGTCAGAGTGATTCGCTTATTATCTGTAACGGATATAAGGACCAGAGCTATATCGAACTGGCTTTGTTAGCACAGAAGATGGGTAAACGTATCTTCATTGTAGTGGAGAAACTCAATGAAATCGACCTTATTGCACGTGCGGCAAAGAAATTGAATGTAAAGCCAAATCTCGGTATTCGGATTAAACTTGCATCCAGTGGTTCTGGTAAATGGGCTGAAAGTGGTGGTGATGCTTCTAAGTTTGGCCTTACTTCTTCTGAACTCCTGCAAGCATTAGAGACGCTTGATGACAAGGGATTGCACGATTGTTTACATCTTATCCACTTCCATATTGGTTCGCAGATTACGAAGATTCGTCGTATTCAGACCGCTCTCAACGAGGCTGCACAGTATTATGTGAACCTCAGAAAGATGGGTTATAATGTAGATTTTGTTGACTGTGGTGGTGGTTTAGGTGTTGACTACGACGGTACTCGTTCTTCAAGTAGCGAAAGTTCTGTCAACTATAGCATCCAAGAATACGTCAACGACTGTGTTTACACCTTTGTTGATGCAGCCAATAAGAACGATATCCCACATCCAAACATTATCACCGAGAGTGGTAGAAGTCTTTCTGCCCATCACTCTGTTCTCGTGATTGATGTGCTTGAAACAGCTTCTCTGCCTGAAATGTCAGAAGATTTTGAGGCAAAGGACACAGATCATCAGTTGGTAAAAGACCTTTACGATATCTGGGATAACCTTGATGCTCGTAATATGTTAGAGGACTGGCACGATGCAGAACAGATTCGTGAGGAAGCCTTAGAATTGTTCTCTCATGGTTTGGTAGACTTAAAGACACGTGCTGAGATTGAGGCAATGTATTGGAGTGTATGCCATGAAATCAACAATCTGGCAAAGAATATGAAGCACGTTCCAGACGAGTTGCGTAATATGGATAAGCTTCTTGCAGACAAATATTTCTGCAACTTCTCTCTCTTCCAGTCACTTCCAGACAGCTGGGCGATCGATCAACTCTTCCCTGTAATGCCAATTCAGCGACTGAATGAGCGTCCATCGCGTAATGCGACCTTGCAGGATATAACCTGCGATAGCGATGGTAAGATCTCAAACTTCGTTGCAATGGGACGTAGTAGTCATGTTCTTCCTATCCATGCGTTGAAAAAGAATGAGCCTTACTACCTTGGAGTCTTCCTCGTTGGAGCTTATCAAGAGATTTTAGGTGATATGCACAACCTCTTCGGAGATACCAACGCTGTACATATTTCAGTAAAGGATGGTAGCTATCATATTGATCAAATCTTTGATGGTGAGACGGTAGAAGAGGTGTTGGAGTATGTTCAGTATAATCCTAAGAAGCTGGTTCGCCAGCTTGAGATATGGGTTACAAAGAGCGTAAAGCAGGGTAAGATTTCACTTGAGGAGGGTAAAGAATTCCTCAGTAACTACCGTAGCGGCCTCTATGGTTACACCTATTTGGAGTAAACCGTAAGTCTTCGGGATAAGAAGTTTGTCCGTAAGGGGCAATAAACATAATCATTGACAATCTGTAGGGGGCGCATAGCTCGTGCGTCAACCTTGAATATTTCGTATCGGACGCACGAATTGTGCGTCCCTACGTTTATTTATATCGTGAGTCAAAAGGTGGTGTTTAAAAAGATTGGTAAGGATGTCTGTCCTATGAGTTTATACTCGCTCTTAGTCGTAACAGCATACTCTTATCGAATTATTTTCGTGAAAATAATTCTTTCTCTTCATGAAAATAAATATTTCTTTTCATGAAAATAATTCTTTTTCTTCGTGAAGATAATTCGTGATAATGGTTCTTTAATAGGATAAAAAGCCAAGTAGTAAAGTTGTTTAGAGCAGCATAATTAGAAAAATAAAGGTCTTAATGAAAGTTAAATAACAAGGTTTTTCGCCTCATGCTTGTAACTTTCCCCCATAAGTAAACGTCATTTAAACAGAGAGAAGATGAAGAAAGTCAGTTTCCGTAACGATGTGTTGCCATTGAAGAATGAACTCTTCAGGCTTGCACTCCGAATCACGCTCAATCGAGCTGAGGCTGAGGACATCGTGCAGGATACGCTGATAAAGGTCTGGAACCGCCGATACGAGTGGGAAAATATCGATTCCATCGAAGCTTTTAGCCTTACCGTATGTCGCAACCTTTCGCTCGACCGCATCAAGAAGAAGGAGAATAACAATGATTCTTTAGAAGATGTGAAAGTAGCTGAGCCTCTTGCTTCATCTAATCCTCAAGACCGAATGATTGAAGAGGATAAAATCAGTCTCGTAAAACAGATTGTAGACGCTCTTCCAGAGAAACAACGTAGCTGCATGCAGCTAAGAGATTTTGAAGGAAAGTCATACAAAGAGATTGCTGAAATACTCGAAATCAGCGAAGAGCAAGTGAAAGTTAATATCTTTAGAGCTCGACAGACGGTCAAACAAAAATATTTGAAATTAGACAATTATGGATTATAAGTACATCGAACAATTACTGGAACGCTACTGGCGTTGCGAGACTTCTCTCCAAGAAGAGGAAATCTTGCGTACGTTCTTCTCACAGGAGGACATCCCAGCTGCGTTGCTGCCTTATCGTTCTTTGTTCGTTTATGAGCAGAATGAGAAGGAGATGGACGTCTTGGGCGATGACTTTGACCAGAGAGTCCTCGGACTGATACAGGAAGACGAGCCAGTAAAGGCACGTGTAATAACAATGCGCCACCGTCTTATGCCACTCTTTAAGGCAGCCGCTGTGGTAGCTATCTTCCTAACCTTAGGTAATGCAATGCAGGTTGCTTTCTCTGATGGTGATGTTCATCAGGTTAGCCCAAGTACTGCAGCTGTAGATAAACCTCAGGAGGGTCCATCTGTTGCTAAGGCCGATTCAGTAGTGAGCGATACCTTGCAACACAAGATACAATCACCTGTATCAACCATTACAAAGTAAGACAATTTCTATGCTTTCTCTATAAAATAATCATTTTAAGTAAAACAACTCGAGGCTGTGAAGTCTCAATTCTCTCAAATTTTCTTATAACATATTAACGTTGAAGAACCGATGCTCATGATGAGTGTCGGTTCTTCTTTTTGTGGAACTTATTGTTCTTAATTCATAATTATGATTACCGATGATACTTAAAGTCAAAATACAAAGTCCAATGCTTAAATCTTATAGTTCATTGTTCAAAGAAAAACGCCGAGACTCTCAACGAGCTTCGGCGTTATTAGTATGTTTAACTAAGAAATCTTTTCAAAATGAAAGGGAACCTCACGGCCACCTTTGTCATCCTAGATCAATCGTTAAACTTTTACCTTAATAAAATAACTAAAAACCTAAATCTATTACTACTAACCTAAACAATCTATTAACCTTTTGACAATGCAAAGTTAGAATCTTTTCAAGTATTGTGCAATATTTGCACTGACTTTTATGTTGGAAACCATCTTTTCTTGATACATATCAACTCTTTGTGTGCGCAAACAACCAATATTTAGTTACTTTTCTTGGCTTTTTATCTGTTTTCTTGTAACTTTGCTGCAAATGATATATCAATGAGAATACTGATTGTAAATACCAGTGAGAAAACAGGTGGTGCAGCTGTTGCTGCCAACCGACTCAAAGATGCTCTGAATAATAGCGGAGTGAAGGCAAAGATGTTGGTACGTGATAAATTGACGGATGACATCACTGTGGTCAGTCTTGGTCACAAGTGGAGAAATCAGTGGCATCTACTATGGGAGCGTTTCTGTGTATTCTGGAGCCTTCATTTCTCTCGAAATCATCTCTTTGAGATTGACATAGCCAACGCTGGGTCCGATATTACAAAGCTACGTGAGTTCAAGGAAGCTGATATTATTCATCTTTCTTGGATTAATCAGGGTATGCTTTCATTGAATAATATCAAAAAGATTTTACGCTCTGGCAAGCCTGTTGTGTGGACAATGCACGACCTTTGGCCTGCATCCAGTATCTGTCATTATGCGCATGGCTGCTATCGTTATGAGAATGGTTGTGGAAACTGTCCGCTTCTCCCGGGTAGAGGTAAGTCGAATGATTTGTCTTCAAAGGTGTGGAAGCGTAAGAAAGCTATCTATAATCATGGTAATATGTGGTTCGTAACATGTAGTCAATGGCTCGCTCGACAAGCAAAACGAAGTGGACTCATACGTGGAATCAGTGTCACAAGTATTCCAAATCCTATTGATACGCATGTTTTTGAACCACAAGACAAGCAAGTGGCACGACAGCGTTTGCAGCTTCCGGTGGATAAGCGACTTATACTCTTCGTTTCTCAACGTGTTACAGACCAACGTAAGGGAATGGATTATTTCATTGAAGCTATCGACAAAATGGTTGCTGAACATCCAGAGATGAAAGACAATACGGGGATCGCTATTCTCGGAGGACACGCTGAAGAATTGGAGGGAAAACTTGCCTTACCAGTTTATCCGCTTGGTTATGTGAATGACCAACAACGAATTCGTGATGTCTACAATGCCGCTAATGTCTTCGTTCTTCCATCTCTTGAAGACAATCTTCCAAATACGATTATGGAGGCAATGGCATGTGGTGTACCATGCGTAGGCTTTAAGGTTGGAGGAATACCAGAGATGATCGACCATCGTAAGAATGGCTATGTTGCGGCAGAACGTAATGCAGAAGACCTTGCAAAGGGAATACACTGGGTACTTGACGAGGCTGACTACACAGCACTCTCAGAGGCAGCTGTTGGAAAAGTACTGCGTTGTTATTCACAACGTAGCGTTGCAATGCAATATCTTGAAGTATATAATGAGGCGCTTGCCTATAAGAATTTCCGATTATGATCACATTTTCAGTAGTCACTATAACCTATAATGCGGCTTCGGTTCTGCAACCGACACTTGACAGTGTGCTCATGCAGGACTATCCTCATGTGGAGCATATCATCATTGATGGAGCTTCGACAGACAACACATTAGAGATTGCTAAAGCCTATCAGCAGCAGTCTGACGAGGCTGAGAACGAGCATGTCGTGCGTATTCAAAGCGAACCTGATGATGGGCTTTATGACGCAATGAACAAAGGTTTACAGCAGGCAACAGGCGATTACGTCGTCTTTATGAATGCGGGTGACCGTTTTCCTAATCCCGATACATTAGACAAGGTGGTACTTGCTGCGGTTGTTGGAGATGGAGAGGAACTCCCTGCCGTCCTCTTTGGTGATACAGACATCATTGATGAAAAGGGTAATTTTCTTAGCCATCGCAGACTAAGTCCATCAGAACGACTCACATGGCGTTCTTTCCGTTATGGTATGTTAGTATGCCATCAAGCGTTTTATGCTCGCTTAGACATCGCTCGCTCCCTATTATATGATACGACTTATCGCTATTCAGCAGATGTAGATTGGTGCATTCGTGTCATGAAAGAGGGCGAACGCCAGCAACTCCTTCTACGCAATATCCATGCTGTTGTTGCAAATTATGTACGAGAAGGACAAACAACCCTTCATCACAAGGAGTCGCTTCGTGAGCGTTTTGATGTGATGTCTAAGCACTACGGATTGATTCAAACGCTATTACTTCACGCATGGTTTGCTGTGCGTAGTATGATTAAATAGAGTAGTTTTCTATGGTTTAAATGCCCTTAATACGTCCTATTGATTGTTAAGGGTGGCAATTTCTACGCTGTTAATTCGTTTTATTCAGCAGGTAGTATTATTATGGGGACGTTTAGATGAAGTCTATGATTAGTCCCTTTCACCTAATAAAACGTACGAAAATGGAAAGAATGAGAGTTAAAATGTTAGTTGCTTTGTTGTTGCTTTGTCTATCAGTATCAGCACAAACAGAGTATAGTGGTATTGCTGGAGCATCACCAGGAATGGTAAGAGCAAATAAGCAGGCTGCAGCGAAGCAGGTTAATCGTAGTTCTAAGGCAGGGACTTCTTCTAATATTTCAAAGCCTAAGACTTCAAACGATGGCAATGCGAATAGTAATAACTCTACCTATGCACCACTCCCAGACAACAATGAATCTGGTGAAACGGAGGTTAGAGACGGCTTTAAGACCTTCTCACGTGGCATGGGAAAGGTGATTAAACGTGAAACCAAGACTATGGGAGAGGTAACCCGTAAGATTGGTGCCGATGGTAAGAAGTTTTTTAAGAAATTAGGTAAAGGAATCTCAGACTCCTTTAAGTCAGACACGATAACCTCTAAGTAAGATTTCGTTTCGCACTATATATGGCGTGTTCCAAGGCTAAGACTCTTTGCGGTCAGTAGTCTTGGAACATTCTTTTTTATTAGTATTGTCTCGTAATTAATTTTCTATATAAATCAGTTACAGTATCCTTAGGAAATATGATAACAAGTTTAAGGAAGTTGTTTTATCGTTTTTAATTACTGTGTTATTGCTTTGCACATATCGTGTTAAGGCTCCGCACGTGTGGTGCGGTTGGTAAACACCATTGGTGTTAGGCACTAAGCACCCTGTAAAATACAGCCATACGAGATCATACTTGCCCACTCCTAAAAGAGTGTTCATACGTCAATGACAGTCAAGGGCTTAATAAGTCATCTAGAATGTTTTGCCATTAGTAAATAATTGAGTACCTTTGCCACCCGAAACAAGATTATTATGAATACCATTGTCCCTTTTAGTCATCCCATGTATATTATGCTGAAACCAGCTGGTTCGCTTTGTAACCTGCGGTGTAAGTATTGTTATTACTTGGAGAAGAGTAAGCTATATGACGATAATAAGAATCATGTTATCACCGATGCGTTACTTGAGAAATTCATCAAGGAGTATATCGAGGCGCAGACAACACCACAAGTTCTCTTCACATGGCATGGCGGTGAAACGCTGATGCGCCCTATATCCTTCTATCGTCGTGCATTGGAACTACAGCGTTATTACGCTCGTGGCCGTCAGATAGATAATAGTATTCAGACAAATGGTATTCTACTAAACGATGAGTGGTGTCGTTTCTTCAAAGAGAATAACTTCCTTGTGGGTGTTTCTATTGATGGTCCACAAGAGTTTCATGACGAGTATCGCCGTAATGCAATGGGTAAGCCTTCCTTTCATCAGGTGATGAAAGGAATAGACTTATTGAATAAGCATGGGGTGGAGTGGAATGCTCTCGCCGTTGTCAACGACTTTAATGCAGACTATCCGTTAGACTTCTACCATTTCTTCAAGGAGATCGGTTGTCGTTATATACAGTTTACACCTATCGTAGAGCGTATTGTAAAGCGTACAGATGGGCTGACCTTAGCACCTGGAATGCAGGAAGGTGGTGAGCTTACAGACTTCTCTGTTACTGCCGAACAATGGGGCAACTTCCTCTGTACTATCTTTGATGAGTGGGTACACCATGATGTAGGCGAATACTATATACAGCTCTTTGATGCCACCTTGGCTAATTGGGTTGGCGTTGCACCAGGTATTTGTACAATGGCTAAGGAGTGTGGTCACGCAGGTGTTATGGAGTATAATGGTGACGTTTACTCGTGTGATCACTTTGTTTATCCAGAACATAAACTTGGTAACTTGTCGCAGCATACTATCTATGAGATGATGAATAGCGACCGACAGAAGGACTTTTCTAAGATGAAGTATAGACTTCTTCCACAACAGTGTAAGGAGTGTAAGTATCAGTTTGCTTGTCATGGAGAATGTCCGAAGAATCGTTTTATTCGCGATTGTTACGGAAATCCTGGTCTTAACTATCTCTGTAAGGGGTATTATCAGTTCTTTGAGCATGTAGCGCCTTATATGGACTTTATGAAGAACGAACTGGAGAATCAGCGTCCACCTGCTAATGTAATGAATCAAGTGTTCGGAAAGTAAATTCTCTTTGAGTTTACTCCATATCCGGACTTAATTCTCTTTTCCTTTGTTCTTATAAACGGAAAAGGCTATAAACGAAAACAGCTCCGATAGACGATGTCCATCGGAGCTGTTTGTATAATGTGTTGAATATTTACTTTGTAATCGATAGTAGTTGTCCTTCTGACACACGAGTCAGTTTACCTATACGATTCTGGCGACACAATTGCTCTACTGTAATACCATGCTGACGAGCAATTGTTTCTAATGTTTCACCATTAGCAACCTTGTGATAGAAAATCTTTCCATTATCAGCAGTTGGTTCAGTACGTGGTGTGTGATTTGAGAAATCAGTATTGTAATTTCTCTCTTGACGTGAATTATAACTTTGGTTGCCTCTTCCTTGAATATTCTCACGAGAGTAACCAAGGCTTGAAGATGTACCGCGAGCTGCTGTCGCACGCTCGGATTCTTGTGCTAAGGTGTTACGACGGAACACATAGTAGTCTCCTGTAACGTCTTGATTAGCGAAGTCGAAGAAGAGTGCTGGGTTCAAAGCTACACCTGCCAAACGAGTTTCGAAATGGAGGTGAGAACCTGTAGAACGACCAGTGTTACCACCTAATCCGATAGGTTGACCAGCACGAACAGTCTGGTTAGGACTTACTATCTGCTTTGAAAGGTGACCATAAATAGTCTCAAGTCCATTATTATGGCGGATAACAATATACTTACCATATCCGTTTCCATCATATTTAACTACACGAACCTTACCAGAGAAAGCTGCACGGATGGTATCACCAATATACACTTTAATGTCCAATCCTTGATGACGACGACCCCAACGGCGTCCGAAATTACTTGTAATAACGCGGCTTGGTGTTGGCATATGGAAGCCACGAAGATCAATTTTATATACATCTGGGAGGTTACCTCCACGGTGTGCATAGTTGTTATTCCAATCGTTATAGAGCTCAGATGATGGCTCTTCAATTTCTTCAGCTTCGCGGAGACGATTGATAACCATTGTGTCTAATGCTTTAGCACGGCGGTCAATCGGTGCTTGACGAGCAAGCAGGTCCTGAGCATTTGCTGAATGGGCTGTCAAAGTTAAGAGAGATGTTAGTGCGAAAGTTCTAACTATTTTCTTAAAAGTCATAATCAAGTTATTTTATTTCTAAACTCGGATGCCTTACGGCACGGGACAGATTTTCATATCCCTTTCTATCGGTTAAGTCGTTGGTGAACTTCTAAAAGGTACCTAACTTTTTACCGAAAGACTTCGCAAAGATAACGAAAAAATATAGAATAAATTGCACCTTCGCTATTTTTTTAGCCTGTTTAACAAAGAGATAGCACATATTTTTACCCTCACATGATTTATGTCAAGTCGCTAAAACAGGGCGTTTGAAGCCAATTTTTTCTATGAAATAGCAGCCCAATTTATATTAGTCTTTCTTAACGCTTTAAGTCTTTCCCAGAGCATGTTATATTCTATTTTTTGACAAGTTGGGTCGTTGTCGATAATCTTTTGTGCCTCATCTCGTGCCATTTGCACTATTTGTCCATCACGTGCAATGTCGGCTATTTTGAGGTCGAAGGCTATACCACTTTGTTGTGTACCCTCCAAATCGCCAGGACCACGCAACTTGAGGTCGGCTTCTGCTATCTCAAAACCATCATTTGTATCGCACATAATATCAATACGTTTCCTGGTTTCCTTGGTTAGTTTGTGGTTGGTAACGAGGATACAATAACTCTGTTCTGCACCACGACCAACACGACCGCGCAGCTGATGGAGCTGAGAAAGGCCAAAACGCTGTGCATCGAGGATAACCATTACGCTGGCATTAGGTACGTTTACGCCAACTTCAATTACTGTGGTGGCAACGAGTATTTGTGTTTGTCCACTAACAAATTTCTGCATTTCGGCTTCTTTTTCCTTATCCTTCATCTTTCCATGAATCTTACTTAGCTGGAATTCGGGGAAGATGTTTTGCATAGTTTCAAAGCCCTCTTCGAGGTTTTTGAGGTCCATACGCTCGCTTTCCTTGATGAGAGGATAGACGATATAGATCTGATGGCCTAAGTTTATCTGCTGACGAATACCACTATAAAGGCTCGCCATTTGGTCATCATACTTATGAATCGTCTGTATTGGCTTACGTCCCGGTGGTAATTCGTCGATGATAGAGACATCAAGGTCGCCATAGATGGTCATTGCAAGCGTACGAGGTATAGGTGTGGCAGTCATAACTAATACGTGTGGTGGGTTCTCACCCTTACTCCATAGCTTAGCTCGTTGCTCTACACCAAAACGGTGTTGCTCATCTATGACTGCCATACCGAGGTGTTGGAACTGTACTTTATCCTCTATTATGGCGTGCGTTCCTACAACAATATTAATAGAACCGTCAATGAGTCCGTCTAATACTTCTTGTCGTTTCTTCCCCTTCACGATACCCGTCAACAGTTCAACACGCAGGTTCATTCCTTTAAGAAACTCTTTGATGGTTTGGAGATGTTGCTCTGCAAGTATCTCCGTAGGTGCCATCATACAAGCTTGATAGCCGTTGTCGATAGCAATAAGCATGGACATAAGGGCAACAAGGGTCTTACCTGATCCTACATCACCCTGCAATAGACGATTCATCTGGCGCCCACTTGCCATGTCTGCACGTATCTCGTGCATCACTCGTTTCTGCGCTCCTGTAAGTTCAAAGGGTAGGTTGTGGGTGTAAAACCAGTTGAATTGTGCTCCTATTCTATTAAAGATATAACCTCTATACTTGCGACGATGGTCGCTGGCATAGCGAAGAATGTTAAGTTGTACGTAGAAAAGTTCCTCGAATTTCAGGCGTACACGGGCACGTTGGGTATCATCAACCGACTTTGGATAATGAATCTTGCGCATAGCATCATCCCGTGAGATGAGATGCAAATGAGTGGTGATGAAGGGTGGAAGTGTTTCTTTTAAAGGTTCGGTAAGCTTACTAATCAGCATCTTTGTCAACTTCTCCATGGCACGTGAAGTGATGCCCGCCTTCTTCATTTTCTCGGTAGTAACATAGAAAGGTTGCATACCCATGTCATTGAGTTGCAACTGAGAAGCATCGTCGATGTCAGGGTGTGTAAACTGAAACCTACCGTTGAAGAAGGTTGGCTTCCCAAAGATGATATACTCTTTGTTTACCTTGTAATTCTGATAGATATACTTTGTGCCATTAAACCACACGATGTCACAAACGCCATGTCCATCAGAGAAATGTGCAATGATACGTTTCTTGCGTTTTCCCATCTCAGCTTCTTCAAAGCTGAGGATTCTTCCTTTGATTTGCACAAACGGCATATCCTGAGAAAGTTCAGAGATAAGATATAGCTTGGTTCGGTCAACATATTTGTAAGGGAAGTATTCCAATAGGTCACGATAAGTATGGATTCCAAGCTCTTTGCCCAGAATCTCCTTGCGGTGTGGTCCTACACCCGGTAAATACATTATGTCTTGCGATAGTATATCCATTGGTTTAATTCATAATTCATAATTCACAATTCATAATTATGATTACTATTGTTAATTCAAAATTCATAATTCACAATTCATAATTATGATTACTGATGTTTGCTGTTTTATAAAACATATAACAGAAAAACTCGTTCACTCGTCTACTTGTTTACCTCTTAGCCGTCTATTTGTTCACTTTCTCACTTGCTTTCGACCCTCTTTTAGCTTTTTGATGGTGTGTAAATAAAGTCGTTCTCCAGCCTCCTTTCTTACGTTAGATTTTGCCTATTGCGAATTATTTTCATGACAATAAATATTTTTCTTCGTGAAAATAAATATTTCTTTTCATGTAAATAATTTCTTTTTTACGTGAAAATAATTCGGAAAGAACGCCCTTTACACTTCTTATCTCTATGTTCTACGCTATTTTATGGTGCTATCTATCAGCTTAAAACAGCATCTTTGCGTTTTCATTCTTTCGTCTTTCTCATCCAATAACTCCGTCAAACTCTGTAATCATAATTATGAATTCTAAATTATGAATTTTGAATTAACAATAGTAATCATAATTATGAATTGTGAATTATGAATTCTGAATTAAAAGAACTTCTGCCACTTTCAAGTCGAATGGTGTTGTGATTTTAATATTCTCATGGTTTCCTTCCACCATTGTCACCGCTTGTCCGAGTCGCTCAACAACACTGGCGTCATCAGTAAAATCGGCACTTTCTTCTTGTTCGTATGCCTTTTTGATAAGTTGGATGTCAAAGACTTGTGGCGTCTGTACGGCTTTATAGTCGCTACGCTGCACGTTTCTTCCACTTGGGGAATCACCGATAAAACGCAAGGTATCTGTGACAGGCAGCACTGGGATAACCGCTTTGGCTGTCTCAGCAGTATCAAAACAACGCGCAATGGTCTCACAAGAGACGAAAGGACGTACACCATCGTGGATGCCGACAAGCCCGATAGTACCAGAAGGAATCATCGAAATACCGTTTTTGCACGACTGGAAACGACTTGCACCACCATCTGCTAACTGATATTCCTCATTGAAATGATACTGCTCACATAGCTCCTGCCAATAAGCTTGTTGCTCCTTCGGTAGGACGAGGATAACCTTCAATTCCTTATCGTAGGCATGAAAGCGACTGATAGTATGCATGAGGACAGGTTTTCCACCCACAGGAAGAAACTGTTTGGGGATGTCTGCTCCCATTCGTAATCCCTTTCCGCCAGCGACAATGATGGCATATTTTGATGTTTTATGCGTCACAGTTCTGTTCTATGAATGTGAATTATGAATTGAGAAGTTGGTCGTAAATCATCCCCTTCTGTATCTCTTCAACCTTCTCAGCTGGTAAGAAATAGCTTAGAAGCTTATATCCGTAAGGGAAAGAAGCAGCAGGACCAGCGCCAGTCGTTACGTTTCCGTCCTCTTGAACAAGTGCTCCAGTGTATTCAGCGTCCTCACCTAAGTAGCTTTCCATACCTGGATAGATCGTTGCCTTCTTACCTTTCAGCAAGCCAACAGATGCCAATACCAATGGAGCAGCACAGATAGCAGCAACACGTTTACCCTTTTCAAACTGCTCTTTGAGCGCATTACGAACGCCTTCGTGTTCGTTTAGGTTCTTTGAACCAGGCATACCGCCCGGCAACATCAGTAAGTCTGCATCAGAGAAGTCGGTTATATCCTCAAAAAGAAGGTCGGCTTTAACCACCACACCATGTGATGATTCAACGAGATTACTCCCTGTAATACTAACCATCTTAACCTCTACGCCTCCACGTCGTAGAATATCAACAGGTGCCAAAGCCTCAACTTCTTCAAAGCCATTAGCGAGAAACTCATATACCTTAGCCATAATTATTTTGTTTTTACGTAATAAATCCAATTAAAATCTTTACTTTTGCAAATGAATAGTGTCTGCAAATATACTAAATATTCATGGTATTGTGTGGCTTGTAAGACTAAAAGAATTAAAAAAAGCATGTTTTTATGGCAGAAAAGAAACTTAGTTTTGCTATCTTCGGCAATGCTTCTAAAGCTTTCGACTCGCTTCAAATAACTGAGATCTTAGACTATTTGAGGGCGCATGAAGCTGATGTATATATTGAACAGAACTTTTATAATAGCCTACAAAAAGAACTTAAGAAGTCGATTTCTATAACTGGTGTATTCGAAGGGGTAAACTTTGATGTCGATTATGTTATCTCCTTAGGTGGCGATGGTACCTTTCTAAAGGCTGCAAGTAAGGTTGGTCCCAAGCAAATACCTATCATCGGTGTGAATATGGGACGATTAGGTTTCCTCGCAAATGTTGCCCCAGAAGAAATTAGAAACGTACTTGATAATGTCTTTGAAGGGGAATATGAGATAGAGGAACGTGCTGTTATTCAGCTTTATGCAGATGGTAAAGCCCTCGAAAACTGTCCATTTGCTTTGAATGATATTGCTATCTTGAAACGCGATAATGCTGCGATGATATCCATAAAGGCAAGTGTGAATGGGGAATATTTGGTGACTTATCTGGCTGACGGACTCGTTATCAGTACGCCAACGGGTTCAACTGCTTACTCGCTGTCGGTTGGTGGTCCGATTATCGTACCTCAATCAGGTATTTTAAGTATGACTCCCGTTGCGCCACACAGCCTAAATATCCGTCCGATCGTTATCAGTGATGAGGCTGAGATAAAGTTAGAAGTGCAGAGCCGCAGCCACAACTTCCTTGCAGCAGTGGACGGAAGATCTGAGAAACTATCTGAGGGAGTAACATTGACGGTAAAGAAAGCGCCTCATAAAGTGCGTATCGTGAAGGTTTATGGGCAGCGTTTCTTCTCCACACTACGTGAGAAACTGATGTGGGGAGCTGATACACGCCAGTTTTAAGAAGGCTGGTTGTTAGCATGAAAGGCAGTGAAAGGGTTTTCATTCAACCGATTTTTCATAGCTTTCCTATGAATCATAGGAGTCATAGTTATCATAGAATACCCAGCAACCCAAGGCTTTCAATAAAAATAAAGATAAGAAAAAATAATGCTAAGCAAGATAAAGAAACTCTTTCAAATCCCTGAAACGCGTTACACAAGTAAGGAGATATTCCGCTGGTTGTGGAATGCTTGGCGTGGTAATCGTAAGCAGGCTGTGCTGAATGCTTTGATAGGTATTCTCAGCGTAGTCGTTTCTTTGGCAACTGTTTGGGCTGTTCAGCATGCCATTGATGTGGCTTCCCATGTCATAGAGGGTAGTATCTATACCGCAGTTAGTATCATGGGGGCTTTAATTCTGTGTGATTTCGCATTGAGCGTAGCCTCTGTATGGGTAAAGAACCTGTTAGGTATCAAGGCACAGAACCGTATGCAACAGCGTATGCTCGACCGTATTCTGCGTTCGGAATGGCATGGTAAGGAACGTTACCATAGTGGTGACGTTCTTAACCGATTGGAGATTGACGTTGCTAACGTGGTAAGCTTCCTCACAGAAACGATACCAAGCTCAGTTTCAACATTGGCAATGTTCCTCGGTGCCTTCTTCTATCTGATGTCGATGGATTGGCGTCTTGCCATTATCATTGTCGTTATGATTCCGCTATTTGTCCTCATCAGCAAGGTGTATGTACGTCAGATGAGACGACTGACACGTGAGGTTCGCGACTCAGACTCAAAAGTTCAGAGTGTTTTGCAAGAAACGATTCAGCACCGAATGCTTATCAAGACACTTGAAAGTGACGAGATGATTGTTGGGAAGTTAGAGGGAACACAACACGAGTTGCGCCGTAAGGTAGTGCGAAGAACGAAATTCTCTGTATTCTCAAATCTCGTCTTGAACTTTGGATTTGCTTTTGGTTATCTTGTTGCTTTTACGTGGGCAGCCCTCCGCATGTCGGCTCATTCGTTGACTTTTGGCGGTATGACAGCCTTCTTACAGTTGGTAAATAAGATTCAGAACCCTGCTCGTCAGCTCACGAAGCTGGTTCCTGCTTTCGTCTCAGTGTTCACTGCTGCTGAGCGATTAATGGAGTTAGAGGAGAATCCTTTGGAGGAACAAGGAGAGCCGATAGAGGTGGCTGGTCCTTGTGGTATTCGTTTGAATCATGTCGACTATCGTTATGATGATGCCGAACGTGAGATATTGAAGGATCTTGATTTTGATTTCTACCCAGGCTCTTGTACGGCTATTCTTGGTGAGACAGGTGCAGGAAAGACAACACTTGTACGTATGCTCCTTGCCTTGTTGAAACCTAATAAGGGTTCGGTAGAGATTTATAATGAAAAGGAAAGTAAGGAGTTAACACCACTTATGCGTACCAATTTCGTCTATGTTCCACAAGGCAATACACTTCTTAGCGGTACAATTCGTGAGAACCTGCTGCTTGGTAAGGTCGATGCAACGGAGGAAGAGATGATAACTGTATTAAAGAAGAGTTGTGCAGACTTTGTCTTTCATCTTCCTTTGGGACTCGATACGCTCTGTTCAGAGCAGGGAGGAGGACTTAGCGAAGGGCAGGCACAACGCATTGCCATTGCTCGTTCGCTGCTACGTGACCGTAGTATCATGATATTCGATGAGGCAACGTCAGCCCTTGATCCGCAAACAGAGCGCGACCTCTTGAAGAATATACTCTCCAATCACGATAAAACGGTGATTTTCATTACCCATCGTCCAGCTGTTGTTGACTATTGTGACCAGACGTTGACCATAGAAAAAATACAATAATGTATTTGCGTTATTCAAAATAAGGTCGTATATTTGCAACATGACTGAAAACTGAAAGGAGACCTAAAAACTGCAAATTCCAATCTTATTAGTGGAAGAAAGATAAAGAAAATAGAATAAAATTAGATATGAAAAGAATTCTTTTAGCAGCCGCTTGTGCACTTTTTATGTCCGCACCAGTGACTTTTGCACAGACAACAAACGTTGAACCGACGAAGGATTTAGATGCTAAGTATGCTACCAATATGCTGAAACCGGGCACACGTGCGCCTGAGTTTAAGTTGAAGACATATGATGCTAAGGAAATAAAGCTGAGTCAATATCGTGGTAGTTACGTGGTATTGGACTTCTGGGCAAGCTGGTGTCCAGACTGTCGTCGTGACATTCCTGCCATGAAGGCGCTTTACGAGCAGTTCCGTGACTATGGAGTGCAGTTCATTGGTATCTCTTTCGATACCGATCGTGAGGTTTGGGCACAGGCTTATTGGGGTAAGTATCAGATGCACTGGACACAGGTGAGCGAATTAAAGAAGTTCAGAAAGAATACTGTTATCGACAAGTTGTATAAGATTGATTGGATTCCTTCAATGTATCTCGTTGACCCAGAAGGCAAGATTGTTATGGGAACGGTGGAGATTAATAAGTTGAAAGCGAAGTTAGAATCTCTTCCATTGACTCCACAGGTGAGCAAGACAGAGGTGCTCCCAACCTTTGAAGGTGGTCAAGAGGCTATTAATAACTATTTTGCACAGAATCAACGTCGCAGCATTCAGTCATTCCGTTCAAAGGTACAGGCTGAGATGACCGTTGTTTTCAATGTTGAAATGGATGGCACAGTAACTGGTGCTCGTGTCGTTGATGTTAAGAATGTGAAGGGCACAAGCAAGCACTTCATGAAGATGGATGCTGAGAAACAGAAGCGTGTGTTGGACAACTGTGTTGAATATTACAAAGAGCAGGCTGTTCGTCTTACTAATAATATGCCAAAGTGGAACCCTGCAATGCAGAATGAGCGCCCTGTAAAGAGTACGACAACAGTAAATATTGTCTTTCAATAATACTCGGATTGAACAACAATTAAGTTCTAAATAAGATGTACAAGGCTGTCCTAACAAGGGCAGCCTTGTGCTTTTTATTCTTTGAAAAACGCTCTTTCTGATTCTACCTCAGCCTCATCTTTCATTGTGTTAGTACTCCGCACTATTGGTGCTAACCCTCCGCACGCTATGTGCTAAGCACTAACACGCTATGTGTTAAGCTACAATATATCGATAGAAAATGGTAAGAAAGGTACTTTATGGTCATTAAGCGTGAAGATAGTAAGACGTTACAGGCTATCTTAAATTGGGAATGTTTGGCAGATAAAACAATTATTATTTCTATTGATAATCCTTCTTTTGGGGTGAATAAATCATATATAATAATCCCTTCGAAGTTCTTTCTGCTCAGTAGATTAGGTTAATTTGGATGAAAATAATAGTAGGCTGTGAAAGTTTCTTTGAATTATTTGTGATTATCCAATAAAAAATGTACTTTTGTGTTTGGTAAGCTAAATTTCTAAAAGAAGGAAGAGGAGAACCTAAAATTATGTAGTGTAACGAACTTTTAGATAGTCCTAAAAAGATAAAGACAATCTTATTCATTAACTATTAACGATAAAGTAATTATGAGAATTCTGTTATTATGTGTTATTGCGTTGTGCTCTCAGGTGATGAGTATGACTGCCCAAGTGACAGGAAGAATAGAGTATCCTTACCGTGCTGACTATGAAGATCAGGTTGTGTTACCTGTGGATGACAAGGGACTGGTCATTCAGTCGTTTGCTAAGGACAGCAAGGAGGGTAAGCGTTTCTTCAAGACTGAGTTTTATTCAACCGCAATGAAACTGATAAGTACCGATTCAATACTTATTGATAAGGGTATGTATTTCTATTCAGATGTGGTTGAGAGTGGTGTGCTTTATACTGTTTTACGCCAGAAGGATGGTTCGTTTATGATTGTTGCTTTCAATCCTGTAACTCATAAAATAACCACAACGGATGGTGAATACACTCGTAAAGGGACGATGAGAAATCTCGTTATTGCGAATGGATCAGTCGTTTTCAGTTCAACACAGAAGAAATTAGACCGCATTGGCATCATTGATTTGAAGACGGGTAATTGCCGATTTACCGATATCCACTTCCCAAAAGTAAAGGATAAGAATATCTTTGTGCTTGAAAACACCGTGATAGACAATACTATTTATGCGTTGGTAGGAGTAGAGACCGATGTCTATCTGCTTCGTTTAGATATGCAGGGCAATCAGTTAGGAGCAAACAATCTCACTGCTGATATTGCTGAACGAATCATCTCGGCATCAGTCTCAAAGGCAGGAAATAAGTTCTTTGTCACAGGAACTTACTCTAAGTCGAAGAAAGGTGGGGCGGAAGGTATTTTCTTCTCAGAGCTGAAAGACGATAGGTTTAATAATATCAAGTTCTACAACTTCTTGAAGTTGAAGAACTTTACGGAGTATATGAGCGACCGTAAGCAAGCAAAGATTGAACGCAGAAAGGAAAAGGCAGAGAAGGCTGGTAAGGAGTATTCGCTGAAGTATTTGATGGCTTCTCATCGTATTATGACGGATGGTAAGGATTACTTCTATCTTGGTGAGGCTTACTATCCAGTTTATCGTACGACTTGGATTGGTAATACAATGATTACAACCTTCGCTGGTTATAACTATACACACGCCGTTCTTGTAAAGTTTGATGTTGCAGGTAATCTGCTTTGGGACGAATGCTTCCCTATGGAGCCACGCCTCATGCCGATGTATGTGAAGCGTTTTGTTTCTGCAAGTATGAAGGGTAATAATGTGAATCTTCTCTTTACAGATAAGAATAGACTGGTATCAAAACTCTTTAGAAATGCGGATGGAAATGTGATTCAAGACCGTACGTCGGAGATTATAGAAACGGATAATGAAGACGAAGATGTTAAGAAGATGCGTTATTCTAACTCTCAGCACTGGTATGGAGATAACTTCCTTGTCTATGGAACGCAGGTGGTGAAGAATTCTAAGACTGGTGAACGCCGTAAAGTGTTTGCTGTTACAAAGTACACTATAAAATAATTGAGCTATGAAGATGATGAGAAATGTAGATAAATTCCACCTCTTTCAATGGCTTTTACTGCTTGGTTGTCTGCTTTGTGTTCCGCATAGCGCACAGGCACAGGCATGGGACGGAGAAGGAGATATTAAAGTTTATGCTGGTTATGCCAATGTTGGAGGGAAATCAGGTATGGAGTTAGGTAGTGATTATGCGCTTAGCGACTTCATTTCCGTAGGCGGACAGGTAACTTATGTCAATGTAAAAAAGCATAGTAGTGAAGATTATCATTTCTTGGTGGGTTATGACTTCAGCCTTATGGGCAATTATCATTGGTCGGAAGTATTGAAGCTGTCATCTGTACTGGATATCTACACGGGTGCTTCTGTCGGCCTACGGGCGGCTGGTCTGCAGGCTGGTGTGCGTTATAACTTCGGTGAGACAATCGGAGTCTATGGACAAGTACGACAGAACCTCTTCAAAACCTTCGGTGATGATGAGGATTACGGACCTGTCTATCAAGGGAAGACAGCCTTCTCGCTGGGTATGACTGTTACGTTTTAAAGCTATTTATTCACTACTATTTTGTGGTGATTTGAATGTCAGAGTGGTAAAGTACGTGTGTAAATAAACAATAAAGGCTATCGAGGTTTCCGATAGCCTTTATTGGATGATAATAGTCTTTTTATTGATACTGACGGTGTTTGGCAATAATGTCTTCCGCTGGAATGCTAACAATATTACCGTTTTCATCACAATTGATGACAGGTTCATTTTTGGCAGCTTTCTCTTTTAACAAGATTCGTTCTGACTCAATAAACCCTTCTTCAATAGTTTTTAAATAGGCTTCTATTTCTTTATTTGACATAACTTCTTATCTTTCTAAATTTGACTTCATTACTAATTCTGGTTCTTATACTATTTCCTCCGAAAGCTATACGCTCTTTAGGCTGTATGCTGTTATCATATATTGACCATATATCAACCTTATTCATAAACAAGTTGAATAGATTTGATATTCCCAATACATATCTTCTGTATATTATGTCTTTAGGAATGTTGTGCCCACCATTTCTTACTCTTTCAGTTACACGTATGCTTGCAAGCTCTGGTGATGGTAGCCAAAAGAATAAGAGATTGACTACGAATCCTCTTTGATGTGCCTTCTCTACGAGTTTAATATAAGAGCGAGTGGCAAGTGTTGTCTCAATAGAGAATGACTCATCTTTGTTTAAGAGGAAATCTATTCGTTGAAGCATCAACCTCCCGGCTTCAATGGCTGCACCTTCAGGGTTGAGTGGTGACAATCCTTTTGCTATTTCATCAGCATTGACAAACTCCTTTACCAAAAGAGCTTTTGGTAATATTGTCATAGAAGCTGTTGTCTTTCCAGCCCCATTACATCCTGCTATGATATATAAATGTTTTACCATTCGATGCAAAGATAATCTTTTATTATGAATAAAACAAGTGAGTAGCTTTTTTATTAATAGCTCATTTCTTTTTTGTTCTTTTCTTATTTGTGCCTAAAAATCGATAGTGGTTGTAATAAGCTCTTGGTATGTTTGAAGGCTATATTTACACGATAAGGAAGAAAAATAATGGCAATAGCAACCAAATAGAGTTGGTAACCATTGCCTATATATACAGTGTATGAAAAGTTTTTGTGCTATTGTCTAATACGTAAGTGACTATTCAATAATCCTTCTTACTTAAAGAGAAATTAGAAACTGAGCACCATTGCTTGTCGTTGAGCCAAAGGAATGTTCTTTGTTAGGTCTACGGTAGCTCCTGTTAGGACATCGGTAGCGGTGGTATGTGAACCAATTACTTCGGCATAACGGGCTACATCGACTTGGTTGTCAGTCTTCTTGCCATTGAGGATGGTGAGGACCGTCTTTCCGTTATGTTGACGTGCAAGAACGTAAACACCATGGTGAGGAATGAATTGTGTCTGAGAACCGTTGATGATTACATCATTGTTCTGTCGCCAGTGGAGCAAGCGGCTGGTCCAATCAAACATTGCATTCTCGGCTTTGGTACGGCCTTCACGTGTGAACTTATTGACCTTATCGCCAGGGAAACCACCAGGAAAGTCTTGTCGTACATTACCATCGGTCTTCTCTTTCGTACCGTTCATCAGAATCTCCGTACCATAATAAAGCTGTGGGATGCGCTTCATCGTCAGCAAGAGAGCGTACGCCTGCTTCAAAGCCGTTGAGTCCTTGCCATTGCCAAGGAAGCGGTCTGTATCGTGATTCTCAATGAATGCCATCACGGATGATGGGTCTGTGTAGAGGTAATCATAGCAGAGGGAATTGTAAATGCGGTTCCATCCTTTCCACCAGTCGTCTGTTTCTTCATTCTTTGCCTGCGAGAGACGGTCGAAGAAGGCGAAGTCCATCACGGTTTTCAGATAGCTGTTGACATCAGAGAGTTTGCTGTCTTTCTGCCAGGCTGCCGTGTAAGCTGGTTCGGTTACCCAGGTTTCGCCAACAGTGTTGAAGTTAGGATATTCCTTATTGAGGACCTTCATCCAATCAGCCATGGCTTGTCGGTCTGCGTAAGGATAAGTATCCATACGGATACCATCGATACCTACGGTCTCAATCCACCAAATAGAGTTCTGAATAAGGTATTTGATAACGTGTGGATTGCGCTGGTTGAGGTCAGGCATTGACGACACAAACCATCCGTCAACAGTCTCAGCCATATCCACCTTGCTGGCGTATGGGTCGAGAACTGGGGTGAGCTTGTAGCTTGTTTGCAGCCCATAGTTAGGACTATTAAACCAGTCTTTTGATGGATAGTCTTTGATAGTCTTGCCGTTCTCATCAATGCGTGTGCCCTTAGCCCATGGATGATAGTCGCCACAATGGTTGAAAATCATATCCATAACCACCTTCAATCCCTTCTTATGACATTCGTCTACGAGGGCTTTATATTCTTCGTTCGTACCGAAGCGAGGGTCAACGCGATAGTAGTCGGTGGTTGCATAGCCGTGGTAGGTACTGTGTTTACCATTGTCAGCAGGGCGATCATTCTCTAATACTGGCGTAAACCAAAGGGCTGTAACACCAAGATCGGTGAAGTAATCGAGGTGCTGGCGGAGGCCTTCAAGGTCGCCACCATGTCGAAGACTTGGCTCATTGCGGTTGCAGAGTTGATCTTCCATCCCTTTAATAACGTCGTTCTTTGGGTTGCCATTAGCAAAACGATCGGGCATCAGCATATAGAGAACGTCCGAAATATCGAAGCCTTTTCGCTCTGTTCCAGCCATCTCGCGTTTCTTTAATTGGAAGTTCTTTGTAGTTTTTTTACCGTTCTTGTTGGTGAAGGTAAGGGTTATGTCACCCGGTTTTGCCCCTTTTAAGTTAAGATAAACAAGGAGGTAATTAGGTGAATCGAGGCGTACGAGCGAATCAATCTTTACGTTAGGGTAGTCTGTTGTGACGTCAGCAAACTTGATATCTTTGCCATATACCATAAGCTGTAACGTTGGATCCTGCATGTCAGCGAACCAGTTGGTAGGGTCAATGCGGGTCACGTTGGGTGTACCTGTTCGATTATTGGCTTTCTTAGGGGCTGCCGTACTGTTCTGAGCGGTCATAGGAGATGATAAAAGAAGTAAGAATAAAAGAATCTTCCAACTCGTTTGAAAGAGAGGAAGATTAGGATAATTGGTTCTTTTTTTGCGGTTCATTTTAGGTAATTTATTCTGCTGTGGTATTGGGTTTATTAGCCGTATTAGCCTAATAGAACCAATAAGCCCAATATTCCTAACAGCTATTAATAATCTGCTGAATGGTCAGTACTCCTCCCTTCGAAGAAGGAGTGGAGAAGGATATGAGTCCTTAATCATGCAAGATAAGGGCTGACTGGCCATCAACCATTACCTCACCACCTTCCATCTTGCCTAATCCTGCCTCATTCACTTCACCATTTGCACATACGATAGTGTACTGACCCTTAGGGATATTTACGGTGCGAAGCTCCTTGTTGGCGTTGAGAATAACGTAGATATTCTTCCAATTGTCACCACCAGCATGGTCTTTTAGACGGAAAGCAACCAAACAGTCTTGTACAGGAAGGAACTCAAGATGCTTACGAACGAGGTCGGCTTTGCCCAATCGGAAGGCTGGGTGTGCCTTACGGAGATTGATGAGTCCACTGTAGTAGTTGAATACCTGCGGATAAGTTTTGAGGTTATTCCAGTCGAGGTGATTGATACTATCAGGTGAATTAAATGAGTTATGCACCCCTTTCTTGTTGCGAAGCATCTCCTCACCAGAGAGCATGAAAGGCACACCCTGTGATGTGAAGATAGCCGTTTGGGCAAGTAGATTCAGACGAATCAGCTCATTCTCGTCGTATTCTGCCTCTGGAATAGAAGCTTTCAGACGGTCAACGAGACACATATCATCGTGACAGCTAACGTAAGAAATCATCTGAGTAGGTTCAAGAGCGTATGGTTTCTTAGAATAGTTTACCTTTGAGTAATCTACTTGTGGATGCTCTATCATACCCGCGATACCCGCTTTTAGACTCTCTTCCAAGCCTGTAACACCACCCAGGAAACCGGGCTTATGGTCGTCAGAGAAGGGTCCACGCAAGGCATCACGGATGTCATCAGAGAAAGCAGCAATGCCTGGCATCTGTGGAACAGCAGCCTTCATAGCCAACTTCTCATGTGGGTAAGCACAGGTACCAGCACTCCATCCCTCGCCATAAACGAATATCTCTGGGTCGATAGCATTGAGTTCACGACGGATATCGTTCATGGTTTGAATGTCATGTACGCCCATAAGATCTACACGGAAACCATCAATATGATATTCATTTACCCAATACTTCATTGACTCCAGCATATAATCGCGCATCAAAGGACGCTCACTTGCTGTCTCATTGCCACACCCTGAACCATCTGATGGTGTACCATCAGCTTTGTATCGGTAGTAAGCCTTAGGAAAAGTGCGCTCAAAGTTGCTATTTGCGAGGTCGAAAGTATGGTTATAAACAACGTCGAGGATAACTCTGATACCCGCTTTGTGCAATGCTTGTACCATCTGTTTGAACTCCGTGATACGACGAGTTGGCAGATTAGCATCGTACGAATAGCTTCCCTCCGGTACGTTATAGTTCAATGGGTCATAGCCCCAATTATACTGTGGCACGTCCGGTTTGGATTCATCTATCGAAGCAAAGTCGAATGAAGGGAGGATATGCACAGCGTTAATACCCAACTTCTTCAAGTAATCAATAGCCTTCTGCTCTGTCAAGGCGAGGTATTTACCCCTGTGCATTAAGCCCGATGAAGGGTCAATGGAGAAGTCACGGTGATGCAACTCATAGATAATGAGATCTGCCGGACTCTTAGTCGGTACACGACGATCGCTCTCCCAGCCCGTTGGGTTAGTCTCCTTCATGTCAACAACGGCACCACGACCGCCATTACAACCTACCGCTTTGGCAAAGACACCCGGTGTCTCGCCGTGTCCGATATCGAAGGTATAGAACTTACCTTTGAGATCTCCCTTCACAGTGACAGCCCAAGTGTTATCTCCACTCTGCGTAAGTTTCACCTTCTTGTAGGCTTTTCCGCCTCGTCCTGCCTCATAAAGGCGGAGCGTTGGCTTAGAGGGAGCATTAAGACGGAAGGTTGTCTCACTTGGAGAATAGGATATCTCGTTGAATCGCTGCTGTGCAGCAACGTTCTGTGAGAGTATGAAAGCAGCAACAGATGCTGCAAACTTATATTTTATTTTCATTGGGTGTTGAATGTTGGGTGTTGAATGTTAGGTGTTGGGTGTTGATGATTTGGATGATAGGTGTTGGGTGTTAGGTGTTGAATGTTAGGTGATGATGGACTGTTATAACAATTTACAAAAGCCATCATCACCTATTCTTTTTATCGACCCGCCTGGTTGATAAGGTCTGTTATCTGCTCATTGAAAGCTTTATTCTTCATCAAGTCCTCAATGCTAACGTGCATACGATAACGCCAGTAATGCTTAGGATTAGACGGAACATTGATACGCTCAGCATTAGGGTCAGCCAAACGCAATTCCTCGTCGATGCTCATCCAGTCCTGAATACCGAGGATACAGAGCATACTTGATGATGTCAAGTGACGGCTAACGATGTCTCTTGCCAACCAACCTGGCAGTGGATGAGGTGCTGGACCACCACGATGTAACATACTATTGAAGTAATCCTGCGTACGTTCCCAGTCTTCATCCCACCACTGACGTAGCGTTGCCATGTCGTGAGTAGAGATGGTGCTAACGCTGCGGTAAGGGTTCTCACTGAGATAGCCAAAGCGCACCTTCGGGTTCTTAGGCATACTTTGAATCTCAAGACTGAGGATACGAAGCTCGTTCATCACCCATGCCACACAATCAGGAACCATTCCTAAGTCTTCTGCACAGACAAGCATACGAGTTGCATTGACCAACTTAGGTAGTTTCTTCATTGCCTCTTGATACCAGAACTGGTTGTTACGACGATAGTAGTAGTCGTTGTAGAGCTTATTAAAGATAGCCTTATCACTATCGTAGAGTGTCTCGTAAATGAAATCGAACTGTACGCTGATGCGTGGATGGAAGCGGTTTGGATCCTTGTGATCACGAACGAAGAGCACATTGCTAATCAATGCGTAAAGTCCGTCACGCAGCCAGATGTCAACATCAGAGTTCTTACCAGCAAATGCTTTTTCAACCTTTCGCTGTGTATCATACGCTGAACGCATCTTGTATCTGTCGCCCCATACGTGTTCCACATACTTCTGTCTTACCTCATCAGCGTGCTCACGGAAGATGCGGTCGAGTACCCAATCTGTAATGAATGGCTCTGTAAAGAGTTCCTCCTGCCAGTGTAGACCATAGCCTTCAATCTCCTCACGGCTCATACCGAGTGATGGAGCGAACTGCCCAAGTAGTCCGTGTACCGAATGAATAGGAATCTCCCAGATGCGGAAGAAGCCGAGAACGTGGTCGATACGGTATGCATCAAAGTACTGCGCCATATTCTGGAAGCGTTTTACCCACCACTGGCAGCCGTCCTTAATCATCTCATCCCAGTTGTAAGTAGGGAAACCCCAGTTTTGGCCATTTACTGAGAAATCATCAGGTGGAGCACCTGCTTGGCCGTTAAGGTTGAAGTAACGAGGTTCTGTCCACACATCGCAGCCATAGCGGTTGACACCGATAGGAATGTCACCTTTGAGGATAATCTTATGTGCCTGTGCATATTCGTGTACTGCTTTCAACTGAGTACTTAGCACGAACTGTACATAGTAGAAGAAAGCCACCTCCTTGTAAGCCTTGTCCTTAGGGTTAGACAACGCCTTGCGGTCAGCCTCATTCCATTGCTTATGGTCTGGCCAGTGAGAGAAGTCGGCTGTTCCGAACTTATCTCTCATATAAGAATACTGTGCGTAAGGCACGAGCCAACTCTCTGTTTCAGCAAAGAAGGTCTTGAAAGCACTGCTTTCGAGTACCTTAGCACCTTCCTGTTCAAACAGCAGACGGAGGTATTCTGTCTTCGCATCGTTCACGCGCTCATAGTCAATCTGTGGTAGTGCGTTAAGCTCTTTGCGTAGTTTCTCGAACTTCTCACTCTGTTTTTTGTCCTTCAACGCAGGTAATGCTGTAAGGTCAGCATACTGTGGGTGGAGGGCAAAGATAGAGATACAGCTATATGGATAAGAGTCTGTCCAAGTGTGTGTGATTGTTGTATCGTTGATAGGGAGAATCTGTAGCGCACGCTGGTTGGTCATACTCACCCAGTCAACCATCTTCTTCAAGTCGCCAAAGTCGCCGATACCAAAGCTTGTTTCCGAACGAAGTGAGAACACTGGCACCAATGTTCCAGCAACGCGAACGGCAGGAAGTGGGAAAGCAGCCTCTGGCAACTCATAAACAACAACGTCGCCTTCATCCATTGTAGGCAATACCAAGGTACGGTTGTCGCTGTACTCCCATACAAGATTCTCATTGCTGTCGTTGCTCTTGACGAAGAACTTTACTTCAAGTTGGTCGCCAACAAGCTTTGTTGCATCTAAGGTATAGCTCCATTCGTTGATGTTGTGCTGTACCATCTTCAATGCCTTCTTCGCGTTCCAAGCACCTAATGCAGGCTCAGCACCTACAAGGAAAAGCTCATCCGTAGCACCTAACTGTGGTGCACGCACCTTTAATGTAACAGCCTTGTTATAGTTATTGAGCTTACCCTTAACTACCTTCTTGCCAGCAACACAATCTGTGATGGCAGAAGTATAGAGATAAGCATTGTCTGGAATATCACTCCAATGGTCGTAAACACGATAATTCAGACTGCGTTCTGTGTCAAAGTCAAGGCGATGGTTCATGACACCCCATTCTTTTCGCTGTTCGTTATCACCACAGAGAATGCTGTAGAAATATTCGATATGCGTTCCTGGCTTTGCATCTTTCTTCACTTCCACCTCCCAGTGGTAGCCGTCAGATGTGCGCATTCTGTACTGTGAGGCCTCTATAGCCCCCTTGTGTTGACCTGTAATAATATTCAAGACAAGGTCTTGTCCGTAATAGGTCTGGTAGTTTATGTGAAACTGTATGTTCATAGAGTTGGGTAGTTATTTTGCCTCAAAGATAATAATATTAATTAGAAAAAGCAATACCCTTTTACATGATTTATATCAATTCTTGTGCAATCGTTTGCATATTGCTGAATTGGTGATAATTCATGGCTAATCAACTAACGCTCTATAAGTATAAATAAAACCTTATTTTCGTTGCTTTCTAACGCTACTTTGCTTTCGTGTTAGTGCTTAACACCAATGGTGCGGGGCTGCAATACGGTCGTTAGAAATGGTAAACGAATTTTGTGATTGGGACTATAAGATATGTAAATTGCGAATAGTGAATTCGTGAGAGGATGTTTATCAACTGTTGAAATTTGTTTGTCTCCATAGTTAATTACGGTTTGCTTTTATTGAACTTTCTGTGACTTATGATTTCTTTTCACGATGAGAAATATTTATTTACGTGAAAAGAAATATTTTT
>CAUVDL010000018.1:0-41406 GCA_963550695.1 uncultured Prevotella sp.
TAAGCCTCACGACTTTTGCCTATCTCCTTTATGAACATACTGACTACGAGCTTGTTGTAATAGATGATACCCTTTCTTCTATCATAGGAAATCTTATCTGTTTGGGCTTGATTGTCTTGATGTACTGGTCTTCCTACAAGATTTACACACGTCTGCAGGTTATCAACAACCGTTGGAGAAACTTTTAATAAAGAGCTGATTAAAGATCAAGGCTTATGAATTTTGAGAATAACAAGGCTATCTATGAGCAAATGGCTGACCGCCTTTGCGATGAGATTATAGCCGGAACCTATAAAGCTGACGACCGAATACCATCTGTCCGGGAGTATGCCGTTATGCTGCAGGTGAATACTAACACGGCAGTAAAGGCCTACGAGTTGCTCTCTCGTGAGGAGATTATCTATAACCGGCGTGGACTTGGCTACTTTGTCTCAGCTGGCGCACGTGAGCAAATCATGATTGCTCGGCGCAAGACTTTCCTTACCCAGTCTCTTCCCTCTGTCTTTCGTGAGATGAAACTATTAGGAATAACAATAGAAGATATAGAGAAAGAGTGGGAGAAAGCGCAACAATGACAGTCTCTTTCTAAATGAATAATAAGTAAGAGGTTTTTCTCTCTGTCAGGATCTGATAATAAAAGTGAGGGATGCACAGGCGGTGCATCCCTCACTTTATCAATACTTACGGATATATAGGTTTAAGAATTTGTGTTTGCTGTCATTCCTGTCATGCGGAACTAAACGTTAAGAAATTGATTATAAGTCTGTTATAAGTAAATGTTAAAATGACAGTAAACTATTCTTAAACATATAATAGAAATAAATATGCAAGTTCCTCATATTTCTCTTTTCTTATCTGTTATCTTGCAACAACTCGAGCAATTCCTCCTGTGTCATTGCGTGAGAGATATCAGAACCTTCAAGAAGCGAGTCGGAAATATTACGTTTTGTCTTATGTAAGCGTAGAATCTTCTCCTCGATAGTGTGCTGGCTAATAAGATGATAAACCGTTACATCCTGTTGTTGCCCTATACGATAGGCACGATCAGTAGCCTGCTGCTCGATGGCAGGGTTCCACCAAGGATCAAGATGAATGACGTAGTTAGCACCCGTAAGATTCAATCCTAATCCTCCAGCCTTTAGACTAATGAGAAAGAAAGGACACTTCCCTGTCTGGAATTCTTTTACCAGCTTTTCGCGCATGGGCATTGGGGTACTCCCATCAAGGTAAAGATATGGAAGTTTTGCCTTATCCATCGCCTTTCTCACTTCTTCAAAGAAACTGGTAAACTGACTGAAAACAAGCGCACGATTACCGCTGTCATTGAGACTCTCAGCCAAATCAATAAATGCCAGCACCTTACTGCTTGGTAACTTCCACTTCTTATCAACCAACGAACAGCTACACGCCATCTGACGTAAACGAGTAATCTCTGCCAACGTACTTACCTTGTCAGCTTTATTTTCAAGAATCTTCGCCTCTGTTTCTCGCCTTTTAACCTCATACATAGCCATCTCCTCCGATGATAGTTCAACTGGGAGTTTTATTACGTTCTTTGCAGGTAATTCGTCAATGACCTCTGCTTTCGTTCTACGCAAAAGGAAGGGAGAAATCAGACGACGTAACTGGCTTTGGCGTGCTTTGTCGTTATCTCCTTCAATAGGCTGGATAAATTTCTTCCTGAACTGTTCGGTACTTCCCAGAAGTCCGGGGTTGATAAACTGGAAAAGGTTCCACAACTCTGCAAGATGGTTTTGAATAGGAGTACCCGTAAGAATAACTTTGCGTTGTGCCTTCAACAGCATAGCCGACTTTGACATCTTTGTATTGGCATTCTTGATGGTGTGTGCCTCGTCAAGACATACTACGTTCCATTCCCTCCCAACGAGGTCCTCCTGCTGAATATTCAACAAACCATACGTGGTGATAATAACATCTCCTGCCTTTGCCTCCTTAATATCTTTTGAACGATCCTCACTCTGATTGAGAATAGTGAGGTTCAGTGTCGGTGCAAATCGCTGAAGTTCATTGCGCCAGTTAGGTACGACAGAGGATGGTGCCACAATCAGCGAAGCTCCGTTTTCGCTCTGTTCAAGAAGTAGGGCGATGGTCTGAACGGTCTTTCCCAATCCCATATCGTCAGCCAAACAGACACCTGCTCCCCATGCCGTCAGCCTTGACATCCATTCAAATCCCTCTTCCTGATAGTCACGTAGCTGTGTCTGTAAGGTTTTGGGCACAACAGGAACCTTCTTGCTGCACGCTTCAATGCGCTGACATAAGGCATCCATAGTCTCATTACGCTTTATATTCAAGGATGTATCATCCAACAAATCGCCTAACAAAGAGACTGCAGCAGGTGCCATCTGCAGATGTGAACGATTTTCGGTCGTCACTGTGTCAAGTCGTTTAAGTATGCGTGAGAGCTGGGTGCTTATCGTAATAAATTCATTATCACCGATAAGAATATACTTCTGATGAGCACTCTGACGCATCAGTCCGAGCAGCTTTTGAAGGGAAATGACCTGCCCCTCACTAATTTCAATATCACCTTCGACCTCAAACCAATTGTTCTTCGACTTAAAGGAAATCTGAGCAGCACTACTGCTGATGCCCGGATAATACTTTATCTTACTACCTTCAGCCCATTCCATCATGCAAATATCACGGTGTTCTTTACACCACTGAATGAAAGGTAGCATCGTGTAGATAGGAAGCGTTATCGAATCCGTAATACTTTGAGGCTTCCATGTTTCGCCTTCATCAAAGAACTCTGCCTCAACCAGACCCTCATTTATCACTTTAAGACAATCCCGCTCTTTCTTTAGGTTACGAACCAATTGTACCTTCTTATGCTCCTGCTCTGCAATAGTGGTTACATTTCCCTTTCCTGGAACAAAGCAAAGACTATCAGAGATACGCACCAAGGCAGTAAGTTGGAAACAGTTGTTTGCAGTGGAAACAACGCGGAGCGTTATACAAGGTTGTACATCGACACGCTGCAAATCGTCAAGCTCAGCCACCATATTGGAGTGGATTTCCGTCTTTCCACCTACAGCTTTAATCAGCTGAACCAGCAAGGTTTCGGCTTCAGCTGGATAAATCTCTTGTGCCAGAATTTCCTTATAAGTCTTATATTCAAACTCAGAAGGGGTAAAGATTGAATAGTCTGTTTCTGAATTCTTCTTATAAAAGAAAGACGATTTCTCACCTCTTTGTAACTCTTCTACATTCGTAGAGACGCTGAAAGAACCATCCGAACGTTTATCTATGATAAGGTGTGGATTGTCCTTATGAATCTTCACAGGCTGCAAGTCATAGGTGGATCCAGTGTAAATATGGTCACAATCAACAAAAAGATATAGGTACTTTTCAATATAGACACTATATTCCCACGAAAAGATACCTTCTTTAATACGCTGATCAACCCTGTCCAAGCCTGGAACATCCAGATTTATAAGTTCACGAACAGAAAGCTCTTTACCCACAGACCAACTACCATTTTTCAATCTACGTTTAAGAATGGGAACAACAACTCTATAACGCAACAGATATACGAGCATTGTGTCTCGAACAGTCTCTGTTGTTTGATTCTCTGCTGTTTGGTTCTCTGCAATTAGCGTTTCAAGTCGAAGCTGCCAAAGAGATTTTACTTCTAATCGGATCAACAGAGATGTGCCACCAAAGTCCTTTACCAAATCTGCTTCAGAAGAGTTACTCCCCATAACACCCGTTTCAAGCTGCAAGAAAGCCCAGTTAGGTGGATTAATAGGCTTGGTTGCCTTTGTCGGAAGTATGCCAAAAGACGGATACATCGTCCAAGTAAGCCAAGATACCATCTGCATATCTGGCTCCTTGCACAATTCAAGATAAAACTCTTTTCGTATATTCGCATCAGACTTATCATAAAAATAAGCCTTCAACGGTTGTACAAGGAAGTATGTAGGCGTGTATTCTCTATCCCCATTACGCTTCATCATCGTTTCTAACTTCTTCAGAGAGGTCTCTGTGTTGGTAAAGATTGCTGCAATTGCGAAATAATAATTGGCAATAGGGTTTACGAAAAGTCCCTTAATTGGGGATACTTTATTATTAGCGGTCATCACCTTGGTGTATAGCTTATAGGCCAAAGCGTAATCCCCTTTATACAATGCACCAATCGCTGCTATCTGAAGTGTAAAGATATTGCTTACAGATGTTTTGAGGTTAATACAGATTTTACCCGTATCTAAATAGTAATAATAAGCAAAGACTGATTCTAAATCGCTTTTTTTAGCTACACTATTGTCTGTTTTTTTACGGCTGAAAACAAGTCCTTTTAAATATTCCCAGTCCATTACTTTATCCTGAGCCATTGCCATACGAAGAGTTGCATTCAGCACAAAAGACAATAATTCTGTGGACATTGATAGAAAGAAAGTCTCATATTCTCTTTTATCAATCAAGTTAAGGCAACAGTCATTGAAAGATTCTAAGACTTGCGCATAGGAAGTCGATATTGCTTCCTTCGCATTTGGTGCAATATAATATATTATCAAACGCACCAAAGGAGATGGGTCGTCATTATTATAAGTCTTCTTGTAAAGGCTGCGAATATTCTGCAATAATAGGCTGTTTTCTTCTTTGAAAAGTTCAAAGAGAGAAGGAATCAGCATATCCTTATTTATATACAAGACTTTTCCACCTCCGTAAAAGTGAAGATCTTCTTCTACCAGTAATCCATCGGTCATTAACCTTTCAAAAGCCAAATCGGAAAGAGATGGTAACATTATCTTTTCCAACAAGTTTAATAGTTTTTTCTTAGTTTGGCCATATTGGTAAAAATAAGCCATCAACATAAGGAATGTGCGCTCGTTGGAATTAAGAGAAGAGAATGAAGGCATAGAAAAATACTTATAATTAAAGATGTAGTCTTGTTAAGCCTTATAGGACTGGATATTAATGAGGGTATACAAAAAAACCTATGGTATCAGGAATGTACTTATATGAAAGAGTTACATTCAAGTTACCATAGGTTGGTGTTTTTTACTTTGTCTGCTCAATGATAGCATTCTTAATCAAGCCCTCCAGTTCTTCTGCAAGTTCTGGATTATCCTTGATCATAGTCTTAGTTGCATCACGCCCCTGTGCGAGTTTGGTTCCATTGTAGCTAAACCAGCTACCACTCTTCTGGATAATGCCATACTGAACGCCCAAGTCAACAATTTCACCAATCTTTGAAATACCCTCACCGAAGGTAATCTCAAACTCTGCTTTACGGAAAGGAGGAGCAACCTTGTTCTTTACTATCTTTACACGAACCTGATTACCGATAACCTGGTCGCCATCCTTGATAGATGTAATACGACGGATGTCAAGGCGTACAGAGCTATAGAACTTTAGTGCATTACCACCCGTTGTTGTCTCTGGGTTACCAAACATCACGCCAATCTTCTCACGCAACTGGTTAATGAAGATGCAGCAAGTATTAGTTTTTGCGATAGTTGAAGTAAGTTTGCGCAATGCCTGACTCATCAGTCGTGCTTGCAAACCTACTGCAGAGTCACCCATATCACCCTCAATCTCCTTCTTTGGAGTCAAAGCTGCAACTGAGTCGACAACGAGAATGTCAATAGCTGAAGAACGAATCAGCTGGTCTGCAATCTCCAAAGCCTGTTCACCATTGTCTGGCTGGGAAATCCAAAGATTATCAACATCCACACCTAATTTCTCTGCATAGAAACGGTCGAAGGCGTGCTCAGCATCAATGAAGGCTGCAATACCACCCTGCTTCTGTGCTTCTGCAATAGCGTGAATAGCTAATGTAGTCTTACCAGAACTCTCTGGACCATAAATCTCAATGATTCTACCACGTGGATAACCGCCCACACCGAGTGCTGTGTCAAGTGCAACGCTACCTGTTGGGATTACTTCTACGTTCTCTATTTGTTCGTCGCCCATACGCATGATGGACCCTTTACCAAAGTCTTTTTCTATCTTAGACATTGCAGCTTGCAAGGCTTTCAGTTTTCCTTCAGCTGCCGATGTCGTACCTGTATCTTCTTTTGCCATATACTATTATCTTATTTTTTTTGATTTATAAAATATTATTTATTCTTTTTTCTGCTCTTTGGATAGGGTAAAACCTCTGCTAAGGTATTAACAACCCTGACTGCAAAATCAGACCTTGAAACATCTAAAACGTAGTGTTCTTTAGCTCCTTCATAAGGGAATCCACGTTCGGCAGATAACATCATTGATTTAATTGCCTCGTGTTCTTTGACATAAGGTATATTGTCACAAACTATGATAACAGGCTTTTCGTCAACATAAACCATGTAGTCACCAAACATCTTCCTACATCTCACAGTCCCTGCAGCAGCTATCTGACTACTGACAAATTCAATAAAGTCCAAAGAGCAAGCCATCTTCCTATAGCTCTAAATCACCACCAAACACTTCGTGCCAAGGTAAGCCCTGCTTATTGAGTACCTCCAAGAATGGATCTGGGTCGAAGTCTTCCACATTCCATACACCTGGCTTGCGCCACAGACCCTTGAAGAACATCATTGCACCAGCCATTGCTGGTACACCAGTAGTATAACTAACGCCCTGCATACCTGTCTCGTTGTAAGCATCCTGATGCTTGCAGTTATTATAGATGTAATAAGTCTGTTCCTTACCATCCTTGATACCACGAATACGGCAGCCGATAGAAGTCTCACCATCATAGTTCTCACCGAGGTCCTGTGGGTTAGGCAACACAGCCTTCAAGAACTGTAAAGGTACAATCTTAACTTTCACTGTCTTACCAGAACCGTCTGCCAATGGTGCATCATACTCTATTTCGTCAATACGACTCATACCAAGATTCTGGATACAATCGAGGTAAGTGAGGTACTGCTGACCAAAAGTCATCCAGAAGCGAGCGCGTTTGATTGTTGGATAGTTCTTAACTAATGACTCCAACTCTTCGTGGTGCATCAAGTATGAGTCACGAGGACCAATGTTAGGATAGGTTATATCCTGATGTACTACCAATGGGTCAGTCTCAATCCATTCGCCATTCTCATAATAAAGTCCCTTCTGGGTAATTTCACGAATATTGATTTCTGGGTTGAAGTTAGTTGCAAACGCCTTATGGTGGTTACCTGCATTACAGTCAACAATATCAAGATAATGAATCTCATCAAAGTGATGCTTTGCTGCGTATGCAGTATAAGCCTGTGACACTCCAGGGTCGAAACCGCAACCGAGGATAGCTGTCAGGCCAGCCTTCTCGAACTTATCCTTGTAAGCCCACTGCCAGCTATACTCAAAGTGTGCCTCATCTTTTGGCTCATAGTTAGCGGTGTCAAGATAGTTGCAACCGCAAGCTAAGCAGGCATCCATAATGGTGAGGTCCTGATAAGGGAGTGCAAGATTGATAACCAGTTCAGGCTTAAATGAATTGAAAAGTTCCTTCAACTGCTCAACATCGTCTGCATCAACCTGTGCAGTTTTGATGTCAGCCTTGTAGCCCTTATCATGAATTGCCTTAACCAGTTCGTCACATTTCTCCTTACGACGGCTGGCAATCATGAACTCTGTAAACACGTCCTGATTCTGGACAATCTTAAAAGCGGCTACAGTAGCTACGCCACCTGCGCCAATCATTAAAACTTTTCCCATAGTTCAATTTAATTCCCTATCACTTATTCCTATTTCCTTCTCCGAAGAAGAGAGTAAAAGAATGCTATGTTGAGAATCTTTGTTTATTATTATTACTTTATTTTTTACTTAATCTTTTGTTCAATCTCTGATGAGGAAATACCCATTGCATTAAGAAGCGAATAACCCAAAATTTGCTGTTTGAAGTTACCTCCTTCGAGTGGTTGCATTGCAAACAAGGTAATATGTTTTAGCTCATCATCTACATCGCGAAGCGTAGAACGAAGTGTACTCATTAAATGGCTGTCCTCAGCGTTTGATACTACCATAATACGTTTAACCTCTTCATGATTAATAATTGTCTTCAGAAGGTCGAGAAGAACATCGTCTTTCTTGGCTACTTCATCGTCTGTTGCAATAGCATTGATAATGAATTCGCCAAACTGTGGGTCCTTGAATGCTTGTCCGTTGAGTTCTTTCTCATAATCCGCTGGTGCAAAATTCTCAAGTTTTGGATTCCTCTTATCATGTAAAAGAATAACTTGTGTTTCGTGATTTCCTGGCTTCAAACGTCCATCAAGGGCAATGTTAACAGCCCACTGACTGAAATCAGCAGCGGGAATACGACGATTCAACATTCGCTCAAAGTTGACAATGAGGTCGAAAGCGACATGGTCTATGTAATCACCATCCACGATGATGATATTCTCACTCCATTTAATGTTCTGTGCTTCTTGTGCATTCATAGCTACAAAGATACATTAAATCAAGCAAAATGCAAAATAAATAACTTCGTTTTTATTGCTTTATCTGTTTGTGTGATTTATAGATAAAGATAATTATAGCAAGGAAGATAAGGGAGAACAGCACTATTGATGACATGGGAAGCATTTGGGCAGAACATGCTGTAAGATACAATATAACTACCATTAGTATGGGCATAATGGTACGGATAGCCTTTGGATTGCTCTTTCTTCGACTTTGTTCGCTCAATAGACTTGTGTCGTATGGGTGCTTCTCTTGGTTGATAATCAGCAAGAAGACGATTATTGAAATAGCAGGATGTGCCAATATAAGATACTTAGGACCGTAGCTGTCTGCCTCTCCACCAATGTTCCAATGTAGGATAATAGTCTCAGGTCCACTCAGAACACAATATATTGCAATTACTGTAATTGCAATGATAATGGCTAATGATAGGATTTTACTTTTCATATTATGATTGTTGTTTACGTTAGAAGAATCAGTTCTCATGGACAAAAATACAATTTATTTTGTAAATTACAAAACGAATATACCTTTTGTTATATAAGCCACAATTTTGTATTTGCTTCTGAAACATATATAATAAAGTTTAGCAAGTTGCACGAATAGGTATCAAAAAAGAGGCTCCTCCATGATGGAGAAGCCTCTTTGCGTATGTTATATAGTGTTTTAACTATATCTTTTTAATCTGTGCGTTAAGCGATTATGCCTCCTCGCTCCAGTCCTCCTGAGTCTTGCGAACATAGCTCTTATAACGAAGCTTAGCCATATCCTCACAAGCCTTGAAGAGTTCTTCACCCTCATTTGGATAAGCCTTGAGGACAGAGAGGAAACGAACCTCACTGTGAAGGAAGTCTTGGAACTTATCCCATTCTGGTTCCTTAGAATCGAGTGAGAATGGGTTTTTACCTTCTTCTGCCAACAGTGGATTGTAACGCCAGAGGTGCCAGTAACCACAAGCAACAGCGTTTGCTTCCTGCGCCTGGCTACGACCCATACCGCCCTTCACCTTCAAACCATGGTTGATACATGGAGAATAAGCGATGATGAGTGATGGTCCAGGATAAGCCTCAGCCTCACGGATAGCCTTCAATGTCTGTGCATTGTCAGCACCCATAGCAATCTGAGCTACGTAAACATAACCGTATGTAGTTGCCATCAGACCGAGATCCTTCTTGCGGATACGCTTACCCTTAGCAGCGAACTGAGCAATAGCACCGAGTGGAGTAGACTTAGAACTCTGACCACCAGTGTTAGAGTATACCTCAGTATCGAGAACCAAGATGTTAACGTCCTCACCAGAAGCGATAACGTGGTCGAGACCACCGTAACCGATGTCATAAGAAGCACCGTCACCACCAATAATCCACTGGCTGCGCTTAACGAGATAATGGTCGAGTGTCTTCAGCTCTGCACATACAGGGCAACCCTTCTCTGCACCAGCAGCGATCAATGGCTTCAACTTAGCAGCAGCAACCTTTGATACATCAGCATCATTCATGTTGTCAAGCCACTCCTGAGCAGCCTCCTTGAATTCTGCAGGTGTATGGTCGTTAGCCATAGAATCGTTAAGAAGTACAGCGATACGCTCGCGCATCTTCTTGTTACCCATAGCCATACCCATACCGAACTCACAGAAGTCCTCGAACAGTGAGTTGTTGAATGCAGGACCATGACCCTCCTCATTAGTTGTGTATGGAGTAGAAGGTACTGAAGCTGAGTAGATTGAAGAACAACCAGTAGCGTTAGCAATCATCTCACGGTCACCGAAGAGCTGTGAAACGAGCTTGACGTATGGAGTCTCACCACAACCAGCACAAGCACCAGAGAACTCGAACAAAGGCTGAGCGAACTGAGAGTTCTTAGCGTTAGACTTGATGTCAACGAGATGCTGCTTAGTCTTAACGTTCTTAACGAGGTAGTCCCAGTTAGCTGCACGGTGGTTAGCCTCTTCCTCGCCAGCAACAAACTGAGTCATAGCGAGAGCCTTGTTACCCTTCTTACCTGGACAAACATCAGCACAGTTGCTACAACCTGTACAGTCGAGAACTGATACCTCAATACGGAACTGCATTCCCTTGAGCTGCTTTGGAGCGATGACGTCGAGTGTCTCTTCGTTGAAGTTAGCCTTCTCTGCCTCATCCAATACGAATGGACGGATACAAGCATGAGGACAAACGTATGAACACTTGTTACACTGGATACAGTTCTCTGCATCCCACTTTGGAACGAAGGTAGCAACACCGCGCTTGTCGAAAGCTGCTGTACCTACTGACCATGTACCGTCAACAGTGCCATGATTAACGAAGTCAGAAACCTTCAAGAGGTCACCTGCCTGTGCGTTCATTGGACGAACGAGCTCCTTAACGAAAGCTGGTGCATCGTCTGCCTTAGCTTCATCATCAGCGAGGTTAGCCCAAGTTGGGTCAACAGTCAACTGTTTATATTCGTTACCACGGTCAACAGCTGCGAAGTTCTTATCTACAACGTCCTGACCCTTCTTACTGTAACTCTTAACGATGAACTTCTTCATCTGATCAACAGCAAGGTCGAGAGGAATTACCTCAGTAATACGGAAGAATGCAGACTGGAGGATAGTATTGGTACGGTTGCCAAGACCAATCTCCTGTGCAATCTTAGTAGCGTTGATATAGTAAACGCTGATATTGTTCTTTGCGAAGTAACGTTTAACCTTATTAGGAATGAAGTGTACAAGTTCCTCACCATCAAAGATAGTGTTCAACAAGAATGTACCATTCTTACGCAAACCACGTGTAACGTCGTACATGTTCAAGTAAGCCTGAACGTGACAAGCTACGAAGTTAGGTGTATTTACCTGATAAGTAGAACGGATTGGATTATCACCGAAGCGGAGGTGAGAACAAGTGAAACCACCAGACTTCTTAGAGTCATAAGAGAAGTAAGCCTGACAGTACTTATTAGTGTTGTCACCGATAATCTTTACTGAGTTCTTGTTAGCACCAACAGTACCGTCAGCACCAAGACCATAGAACTTAGCCTCGTATGTGCTTTCACCACCCAATGGAATCTCCTCAACCTCTGGGAGAGAAGTGAAGGTTACGTCATCAACGATACCTACAGTGAAGTGATTCTTTGGCTCTGGCAACTCTAAGTTATTATAAACAGCGATGATCTTAGCTGGTGTTGTATCAGCAGAACCAAGACCATAACGACCACCAACGATCAATGGCTTGTTCTCAACATCATAGAATGCACTCTTAACATCGAGGTACAATGGCTCACCCTCTGCACCTGGCTCCTTAGTACGATCAAGAACTGCGATACGCTTAACAGACTTTGGAACTGCTGCGAGCAAGTGCTTAACAGAGAATGGACGATAAAGGTGTACGGCAATCATACCAACCTTCTTACCCTGAGATATCAAGTAGTCGATAGCCTCACGAGCTGCCTCAGTAGCTGAACCCATCAAGATGATGATGTTCTCTGCATCCTTAGCACCATAGTAATCGAAGAGGTGATACTCACGGCCTGTAATCTTTGAGATTTCGCCGAGATAGTGCTCAACAACCTCTGCTACATTCTCGTAAGCACTGTTAGATGCCTCACGATGTGTGAAGAATGTCTCAGGGTTCTCAGCGGTACCACGAACTACTGGGCGCTCTGGAGTCATTGCACGGTCGCGGAAACGCTTGATATCCTCCTCATCAACTAATGGACGAATATCCTCTGTATCGATGCACTCAATCTTATGATACTCGTGTGATGTACGGAAACCATCGAAGAAGTTGATAAATGGTACTGATGTCTTCAATGAAGCAAGGTGAGGAACTGCAGAGAGGTCCATAACCTCCTGTACAGAACCAGAACAGAACATAGCGAAGCCTGTCTGACGGCAAGCCATTACGTCCTGGTGGTCACCGAAGATACAAAGAGCGTGACTTGCGAGTGTACGTGCTGATACATTGAATACACATGGCAAAAGTTCACCAGCAATCTTGTACATGTTAGGAATCATCAAGAGAAGACCCTGTGATGCGGTGAAGGTTGTCGTGAGAGCACCAGACTGCAGTGAACCGTGTACGGCACCTGCTGCGCCACCCTCTGACTGCATCTCCTGAACGCTTACTGTCTGACCCCAAAGGTTCTTACGTCCGCGTGCTGACCACTCGTCTACGTGCTCAGCCATTGGAGATGATGGAGTGATAGGATAGATAGCTGCTACCTCAGAGAACATGTAGCTCACGTGAGCAGCGGCCTCGTTACCATCACAAGTGATAAACTTCTTTTCTTTAGCCATTTTGAAATTTATTAAATGAATATTGTTATAATGTTTTTGGTCTTGCCTAATATAGGAAACCTATTAGCCAAAGTGGTACTTGATTGTCTTTTCCCACCTCGGTATTGTATATAATATAGGTTGTGTCTGTGCTAAATCGCTTTTTAGTCTTTCCAGTATCACATACCTTAAATTTTTCTTTTTGATTGATAATATATGTGCCTTGTTTATTACCTTCATTTACCGAGCATACTTCTTGTAATGCATTTACAAAGAATGTTTCCATGAGTTGCTGTTCATCAAGCTGGATGGGGTAGATTGCATATATCAAGTTTGAGTTCTGCAACATTACCTTTGCTGGTTTCTTTGGAAACTCTTGCCCAACGGGATAAACAAGGTTGATAAGTCGTGCGTCAGCAAGATTCTTGATATAATTCATCACCGTAGCACGGCTTGTGTTGATATCTTTAGCAAGATTGCTGATGTTTGGAGCCTTAGGACCTTCCAAGGCAAGAAGGTAAAATAATTTTTTAATCTTAGTTAGATATTTCAAGTCTATTTGTTTGATGAGAAGGATATCTACCTCTGTCATCATATTCATCGTCTTCAGTAGATTCTCTGAGAAGTTACGATGTTCTAAGAAGAAAGGATAAAAGCCGTGATGAATATAGTCTGCAAAGTATTTCATCGGGCTAACCTTTGAGAGAATATGTTTTGTTATCTCCTCGTGGTTATTTATAATATCCTTTAATGTGTAGGGCTCAAACTGTTGGTTTGTCTGTAAGTTCAAGTATTCACGAAAAGAGAAACCCCTAAGGTTATAGCTCTTAACAATACCATTAAGTTCAGGATTTTCTTCTTTCAGTCTCATGACACTTGAGCCTGTGAATACTATCTTTAAGTCAGGATAATTGTCATAGCATTGACGGAGTTCATGGCTCCAATCGGGCTGTTTGAATACTTGATCAATCAACAAGACTTTTCCTCCGTGACGATAAAACTCGCCAGCGAAGTCTGCTATACCTCTGCCTTGAAAGTAAAAGTTGTTCATGTTTACATAAAGGCATTGGCGATCAGTAGAGCCATAACGCTCTTTAGCATATTGTAGGAGAAAAGTCGTTTTACCTACGCCTCGCGTACCCTTGATGCCGATGAGCCGATCGTCCCAATTAATTTCATCCATGAGACGACGACGCACTGGGGCATTGACATGCTCCACCAAGTAAGTATGCGTGCGAAAGAATGCGTCCATCTTGTTCCCGTTATATAATATTATCCAAATGCAAAGTTACTAATTATTTCTCTAATTTGCAAACTATAGATAGCAAAAAATGATTTTTTTGTTTTTATTTTGTGTTACATTTGGTTTGATGTACCTTTGCACAGCATTAACAAAGGAATTCAATGACATTACACGTATTTAACCCCGAACATGATATAGCGTTAGCTTATGATAATAAGTACTTTACAGCTCCACACGCAGGACGGCAGTTGCGATATGATTTAGATTATCTGCCTGCTCTCTGGGCAGAGGAAGGTGACTACGTGCTTGTTGAGAACGTGAGTTCTGCTCAGCAACATATGCGCCGCCTTCAGCGTTATGGTAAGCAGGTGAACTTTGTTGATAAGAATGGCGTAGAACGTTTATCAGAGCAGATTGATAAGGTGTTGCCATGGGGGTGGGATTCTTCTATTAAGTTCCAGTTGGAACAAATGGGCGTTAAGTTATCCGCACTTCCCGATGATGAGGTACTTGCGAATGTACGTAGACTTAGTAATCGTCGGTTTTCTTCAACTGTATTAAAGGAATTACAAGAGATTTTTATTCATCCTATTTTATTTGGTAAGGCTTCCTATGTTGATAGTTTTGTTGGATTAGAAAGTATTCTTCAAAAAACAGGTAAGGCTGTTATAAAGGCTCCTTGGAGTAGTAGTGGGCGAGGAGTACGCTATGTTGATACAGTTTTAGATGCTGCTTTGGCTAATTGGTCTAAGAATGTAATAAAGACGCAAGGCGGAATTATGATAGAACCTTATTACAATAAGGTGAAGGACTTCGGTGTGGAGTTTTATTCTGATACGGAAGGTGTTCATTATACTGGCTTATCAGTCTTTCATACTGTTAGTGGAGCGTATGTTGGTAATAGTCTTGCAGGTGAAGCAGAGAAGCAGTCTATCTTGTCTGCTTATGTGTCTAATGACCTGTTGAGTGAGGTGATAACGACTTTGGAACAGTTACTTGCCAGTAGATTGAGAGGTATTTATAGTGGTCCGTTGGGTGTGGACATGATGGTTGTTGCTGCTGAAGAAGGTTTTATGCTTCATCCTGTTGTGGAAATTAATTTAAGACGTACGATGGGACATGTAGCCTTGTCTTTATCTGTTTGGGAGGAACTTCATGATAGAATGATGCGAATAGATTATGATGGTTCGCATTATCATCTTCATATTGTTCATAAAGATAGATAATGCTTGTACTTGAATAATCACTTATAGGAGCGTGTGTGAAAGAATATTAGATCTTATTTTGTGACGTATTAGTCCTCAACACAATCAGAGTTAACCCTCCGCAGGAATGGTGTTAGCCCTTAGCACCATATGTGTTAGGCTGTAAACATCATTAATAAAGAAGGATAGAAAGCCTCAGTTGTCATTAAACACACTTTAGTAAGATGTTAATGACAATCTTATGTGGGAAATGTCTACTAAGAGCTGATAATTAATAATGAAATTTTTCAGGCGTTATGAGTTTGTCTTTTATTTACAAATTAAAACTTATTCAGCTATAAATGGTTGAAAAAAGAATTCAGATGTTGTACTTTCGTACGTAAAAGAGTTAATAAGCTTAGTTGGTATACAACCAATAAACCAGTCCGATAACTGCTAAAGCAAAGAATGTCATTACAACCTTCATTACCTTGTTTAATACCTGACGGCGACGTGCTGCCGATGAAGAAGGAGATTTGATTCCTCCAGTCCGATAGTTGATGTGCTGATGTCTTGTCATGTTTTAGAGTTTGTACGAGGAGGTCTTTCCGTGAATGGTGTAAAACCTTCGTTTGTTGATATATATTTACATTAGTTGTGGCAAAGATACAAAAAATCACGGATACAACCTAATGTATCCGTGATTTTTTAAATTTAATTTATTTTAGAATCGAAAACTTAATTCTAAGTCAAACATTGAGTAGTTTGGTTTTCCGTTAGGACCATTCATAGAACGGTCATGAACATAAGAATAAATACCACTTACTGCAAGGTTTTTAGTGAACTCATAATCAAGTCCTAAATCGTATTGTGTACGCTGTTTATCAGCACCATCGGAAGGCTGATACATGTCGTAACGTGCTTTTGCGTGCAACTTGTTAGGAATAATAGGCGCAATCACGAGTGCATAAACACCTTGAGCCTTGTCACCATCTGTACTAAGATTACAGTCAGTTGCAGCAGCTGCGTCTGTGTTGCTAAGTGACTTTGCAAAGGCGTAGCCTGTTGAATGAACATACTCAGACCGAATTGTCCAGTCTTTTACTTTGTACTCTGCTGATACGGCATAGCGACGCTGTTGTAAGCTGCGGACACCATTTATAGTTGCACCAGCGTCATCAGTCCATGAACCCTTACGTGCATAAGAACCAGTCCATCCAAACCAGCCTAAGCGCATACCTTCTACTGGCATAATCCACACGCCACCAATAATATTTTTCTGTTGGTCAACGTCTCTTACGTTAATACCTTGACCATCGAATATACCTACCTGATAGTGAGCAAGATTTCTACCTGAACTTGTCTTTAGGAAATCACCTTGTATCTGTACACCGATGTCACGTCCGTTAGATGGGTGTGCACCAGCTCGGTCTGAGAAGCTTGCTAACTTCTGGACACTTTGTGCTACACTCATAAATCCCTGATCAATAGGGTGAATAGGGTTGTCAAAAGTGAATGGATTCTTAAATTGTCCTGCTTTAATGCGGAAGAAGTCATATTTCTGCCATTCTACAAATAAATCGACTAAACGTGGTGATGCGCCTAATGTCGATGTGTTGCCATTGAATTGTAACTGTGCTTTCCAAGCCCAGTCATTAAGAATACGGCCATCAAGAGAGATACGACCAAGACGGAGGTTAAAGGTGTTCGACTTGTTGTTATGCATACCATTGTATTGGTACTGAACGATTCCAAAGCCTGATAGCTTAACGTTATTAATCCATTTCGGAGCTTCTTGTGCTTTACCGAGAAGTGAGCATAGCATCATTGCTGATAGGATAATTGTTTTTCTCATAACTTTATGAATTTAGGTAATGATAATATTTTAGATTGATAACTCGGCTGTTAATAGTGCAAAAATAATATTTTATTAAACAATAACAAAATATTATGCTACTTTTGTCATGTCTTTTTTTGGGGTTATATCAGAGAATGAAGGATTAGCTATATAATAAGGTAAAATTGCATACTATTTCAGCTGTTGAAAAAGTTTATTTCGTTAGCTGAAATAGTGGGCAATATTAAAATAATGTAGTTTATTTATCTTTTATCGTTTTTCTAATAAGATAACGTTCTCGACGTGTGGTGTATGTGGGAACATATCTACAGGCTGAACGGCCGAAACCTTATAATCAACGTCAAGTAAAGCAAGGTCGCGTGCTTGTGTTGCAGGGTTACAACTGACATAAACGATTCGCTTTGGACTTGCACCAAGGATAACGTTTACAACATCTGGGTGCATACCTGCACGTGGAGGATCGGTAATGATAACGTCTGGGCGTCCATGCTCGTGAATGAAGTCTTCTGTTAGAATGTCTTTCATGTCACCTGCATAGAAGAGTGTATTATCAATCTTGTTAACCTCAGAGTTTACTTTTGCATCTTCTATCGCCTCTGGAACGTATTCAATACCAATGACTTTCTGTGCTTTCTTAGCTACGAAGTTAGCAATAGTTCCTGTACCAGTGTAGAGGTCATATACAAGTTCGTTGCCAGTAAGGTTGGCGAATTCACGTGCAACAGAATAGAGATGATATGCTTGCTCAGTATTAGTCTGATAAAAACTCTTTGGACCTACCTTGAACCTCAAGTCTTCCATCGTTTCAAAGATATGGTCATTACCTTTGAAAAGTGTAAGTTCAAGGTCGTTGAAAGTATCGTTACCTTTCTGATTATCAACGTAGAAGAGTGAGGTAATCTGTGGGAAACGGTCTGCAATATGTTGCATCAATGCTTTTGCGCGCTCATCGTCTCCCTCCTCGTCATAGTGGAACTGTATCAGTACCATCCATTCGCCCGTGTTAGAGTTACGCACCATGATATGGCGCAGCAAACCATGCTGAGCACGGATGTCGTAGAAACTCATGCCAGTGCTAAGTGCATAGTCGCGAATATCCTTGCGAATCTCGTTACAGAGGTCGTCCATCAGCCAGCATTTCTCAATAGGATATACCTTATCGAAGGCACCTGTAATATGGAAGCCGATAGCTCCTTCAGCTAAGCCAACGCCTTCTGGTAGAGCTTTTAACTCTTCCTCTGTATACCAACGCTTATTAGCACAACCAAATTCAAGCTTGTTACGATATTCCTTGGTGTGTACTGAACCCATGATTGGTCGAAACTCAGGAAGTTCAATCTTGCCGATACGCCTCAGTTGATCATATACTTGTTGCTGCTTTGCTTTCAACTGTTCTTCGTAAGGAAGGTTTTGCCACTTACATCCGCCACAGATGCCAAAGTGTTCACACATAGGCTCCTGACGTACAGTACTTTTGCTGATGAATCGGATGACTGTAGCTTCACAATAACTACGTTTCTTCTTACGTACCTGAAGGTCAACTACGTCTCCTGGTACAACAAAAGGAACAAAAATAACTTTATCATCAACATGTGCAACACATTTACCTTCGGCTGCCACAGCTTCTATTGTGACATTCTCCAGAATGGGTAATGGCTTTCTTTTTCTACTCATAATCTGTTTTGTATTTCGCTGCAAAGTTACTAAAATTTTCTCGTTTGTAGTCTGCTTGATGGTTTTTATCAAGTCTGTGTCCGCCAACAAATTAAAAATGTAAGGTGAAGATAGCAATTTTTATAGAAAAGTTTGTTACTTTACCTATTTATTGGTATATTTGCACTATAGAAATAACTAAAATTCATTATCATTTTTAACTTATGAGCGAAAAGAGAGTTTATACCTTTGGTAATGGTAAGGCTGAAGGTAAGGCTGATATGAGAAATCTTCTTGGTGGCAAGGGTGCCAATCTGGCTGAGATGAATCTTATCGGTGTACCTGTTCCTCCAGGATTTACAATTACCACTGATGTATGTACTGAGTATTATGAGAAAGGTAAAGAGACTGTAGTAGGCTTGCTGAAGGCAGAAGTAGAGAATAGTGTTAAGCATGTGGAAAGCTTGATGAATTCAACCTTCGGTGATCCAGCTAATCCTCTCCTGATGAGTGTACGTTCTGGTGCACGTGCTTCTATGCCAGGTATGATGGATACAATTCTTAACCTTGGTCTTAATGACGCAGTAGTTGCCGGATTGATTGAGAAGACGGGTAACGAGCGTTTTGCTTACGATAGTTACCGTCGTTTTGTACAGATGTACGGTGATGTTGTTTTGGGTATGAAGCCTGTAAACAAGGAAGATATTGATCCATTTGAGGCAATTATCCAGAAGGTTAAGGCTGAGCGTGGCGTTAAGCTTGACAGCGAGATGACTGTTGAAGACTTGAAGCAGCTTGTTGCTCTCTTCAAGAAAGCTATTAAGGAGCAGACAGGGCAAGACTTCCCAGATGATCCAATGGAGCAGTTGTGGGGTGCTATTTGTGCTGTGTTCGATTCATGGATGAACGAGCGTGCTATCCTTTACCGTAAGATGGAGGGTATTCCACAAGAGTGGGGTACAGCAGTAACTGTTCAGGCTATGGTATTCGGTAACATGGGTGAGTCATCTGCAACAGGTGTTTGCTTCTCTCGTGATGCTGGTACTGGTGAGAACCTCTTCAATGGTGAGTATCTTATCAATGCACAGGGTGAGGATGTTGTTGCAGGTATCCGTACTCCACAGCAGATTACAAAAGAAGGCTCACTCCGTTGGGCTGCACAGCAAAATATTGACGAAGAGACTCGTGCAACTAAATATCCTTCAATGGAAGAGGCTATGCCTGAGTTGTACAAGCAGCTCTATGCTCTCCAAGATAAGTTGGAGAAGCACTATCACGATATGCAGGATATGGAGTTTACTGTACAGGAAGGTAAGCTTTGGTTCCTCCAGACTCGTAATGGTAAGCGTACAGGTACTGCAATGGTTAAGATTGCTATGGATCTCCTTCATGAGGGTGAGATTGATGAGAAGACTGCACTTATGCGTTGTGAGCCAAACAAACTTGACGAACTTCTTCACCCAGTATTTGATAAGGAGGCTTTGGCACAAGCACGCGTGTTGACACGTGGTTTGCCAGCTTCTCCAGGTGCTGCAAGTGGTCAGGTTGTGTTCTTTGCTGATGATGCTACAAAGTGGCACGATGATGGCCATCAAGTTATCATGGTTCGTATCGAAACATCTCCAGAAGACCTCGCTGGTATGTCTGCTGCTGAGGGTATCTTGACAGCTCGTGGCGGTATGACTTCACACGCTGCCGTTGTTGCTCGTGGTATGGGTAAGTGCTGTGTCAGTGGAGCTGGTGCAATCATGGTCGACTATAAGGCGCGTACTTTGGAGATTGACGGAACAATTATCCGTGAGGGTGACTATATCTCTTTGAACGGTTCAACAGGTGAAGTTTACCTTGGTGAGGTTAAGACTCGCCCAGCTGAGGTAACAGGTGACTTTGCTGAGCTGATGGATCTTTGTAAGAAGTATAGCAAGTTGGTTGTTCGTACCAACGCAGATACTCCACACGATGCAGAGGTAGCAAGCAACTTCGGCGCTGTTGGTATTGGTCTTTGCCGTACAGAGCACATGTTCTTCGAGAACGAGAAGATCAAGGCTATGCGTGAGATGATTCTCGCTAACACTACAGAGGAGCGTGAAAGAGCACTTGATAAGCTCTTGCCTTATCAGAAGCAGGACTTCTATGGTATCTTGAAGTGTATGGATGGTTTACCTGTTAACATCCGTCTGCTCGATCCTCCTTTGCATGAGTTTGTACCACATGACCTTAAGGGGCAGGAGGTAATGGCTGAAGAGATGGGCGTTAGCGTTCAGTTTATTCAGAGTCGTGTAAGTGCACTCTCTGAGAGCAACCCAATGTTGGGTCTTCGTGGTTGCCGTTTGGGTAATACATTCCCAGAGATTACTGCAATGCAGACTAAGGCTATCCTCGGTGCTGCTGTTCAGTTGAAGAAGGAAGGCTTCAATCCTAAGCCAGAGATTATGGTACCATTGGTAGGTATTGTTAATGAGCTGGATATTCAAGAGAATATTATTCGCAAGACTGCAAATAAACTTTTCAAGAAGGAAGGTGTTGAGGTTGAATTCAAGGTGGGTACGATGATTGAGATTCCTCGTGCTGCTTTGACAGCTGATGTTATTGCACAGAAGGCTGAATACTTTAGCTTCGGTACAAACGACTTGACTCAGATGACCTTCGGTTATAGCCGTGACGACATTGCAAGCTTCTTGCCAAGCTACTTAGAGAAGAAGATTCTTGATGTTGATCCATTCCAGGTTCTCGATCAAAAGGGCGTAGGTCAGCTTATCAAGATGGGTGTTGAGAAGGGCCGTGAGACTCGCAAGAACCTCAAGTGTGGTATCTGTGGTGAGCATGGTGGTGAGCCAAGTTCTGTTAAGTTCTGCCATCGTGTAGGTCTTAACTACGTTAGCTGCTCTCCATTCCGTGTGCCTATCGCAAGACTCGCTGCGGCACAAGCAGCAGTGGAAGATAAGTAGTAATTTCTTAGAAATATATTTTTTAGGCGGTATACCATGTTTTTACGTAGGTATACCGCCTATTTTATAAAACTATTTCTAAAAAGTTACAGTCTTTATTTTTCTCTCACCTCTAATTTGCTAAGTTCTTTATAATAATCTTATGTTTACTAAAATACAATTTGTTAAATCAACATTTATAGCACTTGTGTTGTTTTCTGCGATAGGCAGAACAACTGCTTCAACAAAGAAAAATACGAATATTCAGTCTGGAACAGTTTATATTTGTACGGGGCCTAAGGCGAGAAAGTTTCATTCAAGCCCCAATTGTCGTGGACTTAATAGATGCTCTGGCAGTATAAAAAGCCTTTCTCTGAGTGCTGCAAAGTCAAGAGGCTTTACTCCTTGCAAGATTTGTTATAGATAGTTTGTTTATAAGCTATGTTTTAATACATAGCAAGAAGTATGTAATATGTAGTCTTGAACCTTTATAGTTAAGTGTAAAGCAACGCTTTTTATATTCGTTCTCTACTATTTCACAGTTTCTTTTTACTATAAGTAGGAGATTTCTACAACTCTACGCTACGGTTTAATGTATGAATAGAATTATTTTTACTCGGGGAGAAATATTGTTCTTGCTATGGGAAAAGTTACTTAAATATAAGAACTGGGAACATCTAATGATTCTGTCTATATGTTGTTCTTTGAGAAATAAAATGTTTTTTCTTCTGTAGAAAAGTAACGATATAACTATATTTTTTTTATTTCATTTTGCTGTCACTTTTAACACTTTATGTAAACGTGTTATAAATCAGCAGGTTATAAGCTGTTCTTTCGTGATAGGAGTGACAGAAACTTTCATTTTGGATATTTTTTGTAGCAAAACAGGGATATGGGAATGAATGTGAGAAATAGCGTATTCCGAGGCGGACTCGTTCTTGATCGTAAGGAGTTTAGAACTGTTTTTATAGTGACGGCACATCTTATCTTTTCTCCATAGTGGATAATCCACAATAACCCCTTCTTCTCATGTCATATCATATCATCGAGCGGATACTCAGCACCAATGGTGCGGATGGTGAACACGAATGGTGCGAACGGTGATGGTGCATAGAGTTACTTAGGGTAAGAATACTTGTTGGTCACGAAGCAGCCTAAAGGTGAGTAGAAGTTTACGTCATAAAGAACTATTGTCGTATCTCTCGATATGTCGGATGAAACAAAAAAAGAGGGGGTGTCAAAATGCAAAATAATAACTTGACAATTTTCAATCTATAAGTAGGATTCTTCTAAAGGCAAAGAAAAGACCATTTCTTTACTCAAAGTCGAGTACAGAAATGGTCATTTTTATTGAATTGTTTTAAACTGTAAGATGATCAAAATGGTATTTGCATTTTAACACATCCTCTTTTATATTAATTTCTGAATACTAAGCCCTCACCGAAGCTATCGATGATGACAGGCTTGTCACGATTGACTGTACCTGCAAGTAATGACTTACTGAGGTCGTTCAATACGTAACGCTGGATAGCTCGCTTGACAGGACGCGCACCGAACTCTGGGTCGTAGCCAACATCTGAAAGATAGTTGATGGCTGGGTCAGTCCATTCGAGGTTGATACCTTGTGGTTCCAACATCTCCTTTACTCTTTCAAGTTGCAAACGAACAACACCACCAATCTGCTCCTTTGTTAATGGTAAGAACATGATAGTCTCGTCAATACGGTTGAGGAACTCAGGACGAATTGTCTTCTTCAGCATATCCATTACCGCAACCTTTGCCTTGTCGATTACTTCCTCACGGTTAGTATCGTTAAGATGTTCAAACTGTTGCTGGATGTATTGTGAACCAAGATTAGACGTCATGATGATAATAGTATTCTTGAAGTTCACGGTTCGACCCTTATTATCTGTCAATCGTCCATCATCCAACACTTGTAAAAGAATGTTGAATACGTCTGGATGTGCCTTCTCAATCTCATCAAAGAGTACGACAGAGTAAGGCTTGCGACGTACAGCCTCGGTCAACTGACCACCCTCATCATAGCCTACATATCCAGGAGGCGCACCGATGAGTCGAGTTACACTGAACTTCTCTTGATATTCACTCATATCAATTCGGGTCATCATTGACTCGTCATTGAAGAGATAATCAGCCAATGCCTTTGCCAACTCAGTCTTACCTGTACCTGTTGTACCTAAGAAAATGAAGGACGCAATAGGTTTCTTTGGGTCTTGCAAACCCGCACGTGAGCGACGAACAGCATCTGCTACAGCTGTAATAGCCTCATCTTGTCCGATGACACGCTTGTGTAGTTCATCCTCCAAGTGGAGCAGTTTATCCTTCTCACTCTGTAACATTCGTGTGACAGGAATACCTGTCCAACGGCTTACAACCTCAGCGATGTCATCTGCTGTAACCTCCTCGCGCACCATTGCTTGACCATCTTGTGTAGCTTGCAACTGCTGTTGGATGTTCTTGATATCGTCTTCTAATTGCTTTAGTCGTGAGTATCTAATCTCGGCAACACGCTCGTAATTACCCTCACGCTCGGCACGGTCAGCCTCATATTTGAGCTGTTCAATCTCTTGTTTATCCTGCTGAATCTTGTTCACCAGTCCACGTTCTCCTTCCCACTTAGCTCGGAAACCATGTTCCTGTTCTTTGAGTTCAGCGATTTCCTTGTCGAGTTGTGCAATCTTTTCTGTGTCATTCTCGCGCTTGATAGCCTCACGCTCAATCTCAAGTTGCTTCAATCTACGACTGATCTCATCCAATTCCTCTGGTACAGAATCACGTTCCATACGCAGTTTTGCAGCAGCCTCATCCATCAAGTCGATAGCCTTATCAGGCAAGAAACGGTCTGAGATATAACGCTCAGAAAGTTTAACAGCTGCGATACAAGCATCATCTTGGATACGTACCTTGTGATGATTCTCATAACGTTCCTTCAATCCACGAAGGATAGAGATAGCGTCTAATTCGTCTGGTTCATCTACTAATACGGTCTGGAAACGACGCTCAAGAGCCTTATCTTTCTCAAAATACTTCTGATATTCGTTCAGTGTTGTTGCACCGATAGCTCTCAATTCGCCACGTGCTAAGGCTGGTTTAAGGATGTTAGCAGCATCCATGGCACCTTCACCACCACCAGCGCCAACCAATGTGTGAATCTCGTCAATGAAGAGAATGATGTTACCATCAGCCTGCATCACTTCCTTAACAACGCTCTTAAGACGCTCCTCGAACTCACCTTTATATTTAGCACCAGCCAACATCGCACCCATATCCAATGAATAGAGTTGCTTGTCCTTTAAGTTTTCTGGTACATCACCACGAACGATTCTCTCTGCTAACCCCTCAACAATAGCCGTCTTACCAGTTCCTGGCTCACCAATGAGAATAGGGTTATTCTTTGTACGACGAGAAAGAATCTGCAATACTCTTCGAATCTCCTCATCACGACCAATCACTGGGTCGAGTTTTCCTGCACGTGCATCCTCGATAAGGTTGCGTGCATATTTCTGTAATGATTGATAGTTCTCATCACCACTTTGCGACTGCACCTTCTGACCTTGTCTAAGATCATTGATAGCAGCTGTCATTTCCTTCTCTGTACAACCCGCATCTTTCAAAATACGGCTTGCAGTTGAGTTTACCGCAAGTAGGGCAAGCAGCATCGGTTCGATACTAACGAATTCATCACCCATCTTCTGGGAGGTCTCTATTGTACGCTGCATCACCTGATTGGTTTCAGAAGAGAGGTAAGGTTCACCACCAGATACTTTTGGTAAGTGGCTCATCTCATTCTGAATGGCAGTCTCCACAGCTTGTGCATTGACGCCAATTTTCTGGAAGACGTAATTTATTACATCCTTTCCTTTATCCATTACACCAGCTAATATATGTACTGGCTCAATGGTCTGCTGTCCATTTCGCTGTGCAATGTTTATCGCACTCTGAACAGCTTCTTGTGCTTTGATTGTAAATTTCTCAAATGTCATATTCAAATCTCCTTCCTATAGTTCCTTTACCCTTATAATAGACTTCGGAACTTGTTCTTATTTTTTGTTTCTATTGCCTATATCTCAAACCTTGTGCCTATAGGTGTTTTGTGTCAAATTGTCGCTTGTTTTAGACAAATTGTCAGCCACTTGTTTCTTAAAAAGGGAGGAAGGGAGGTGGGGAACGTGCTTTTCAATGTTCAGTTCTCTTGGTGTTTACAGTATATAAATGCGCAGATATAAATAAGTATGCCCCAAAGAATATAGAAAAACCTTTCGTAAGGCATATCTGTTTGTTCCATCAAAAGATAAGAAAAGATATAAGGCTTATCCAATATATAGAGGGACGATCTAAAGCAATTATATAATAAGGCACTCATAGCAACTCTAAGTTTGCAGTAAGAAAGTTAAAGTTGCTCTGTTTGATATTTCTAATAATTCTAAATACAAAAGGTAAACTTTATCATTTCCAAGTTTTGAAGACGCATTTTTGTCCGTATTTTTCGTATATCGATTTTGTAAAGACCATAAAAAGGCTTGCAAATAACGCCCAATTGGCTTGTAAAAGATGCCCTTTTGAGGTCTAACTAACGCCCTTTTGAAGCCTTACTAAGCTCCTTTTTAAATCTATTCTTGCAACTTGTTGATAGTAAGAAACTTACAGGGGTGCTAAAACAAATCACTTTTAGTCTATTTTTCTACCTTTGCTTTAACAGTTTTGTCAATATATTTCTTAGTCTTTCTATGTTAAAATTTATATAGTATCACCGAAGGTTTAGGGGGCAAAGGAGCATAATTGCAATGTTTCTTGGCAAGAATAAACAAAGATGTTAGTAATCTGTGTAGAACATTTCTATCGCTTTTTTGTTTCGTCGGAACCTCCATGTATTGTTTTAACTCCGTCTTTTCTCTGCTTATCTGTGTGCCTTATTATGTAATAGGTTCGTTTTTATCACTCCATATTTTGATAGAGTCAAATATAAGAATAGGCATAAGATTATGACTATTGTTTATTATTTCTTACGTAAGCTTCACTGTTACTGGGGTTACTTTTTTGATAATAAACGGTGATAGTATCACCAATATGCAGACTTTCATATTCTCCATATTGTTTACCCCTACCTTCATAGGTCTTCTGATCTACGTTATATGAATAGGAGTAGTAAGGAGTTGCACGAATTTTATAAAGCCTATTGACTACACCTTTAGTGTAAGCTGGGTTCTCAGCAATCTTGCTACTCTTCCATAAATGCCATAAAGAGATTCCTAATAGTGCAATAACAAGATAGGCTATTGAGCGTTGATGCTTTCTTTTCATTTGTCTGATTGAGTTTTATTATTCAACTTCTCCTTCATATATTTATGAAGAAGATGTGTAAACTCATAGTTTTTCAGTCCCCATTTGGGGGCTATGAGGAGCTCTGGAGGACTCTGGCTGACAAAGCGTTCGAGTACAAGGTCGGGGCGGAGAAGGCTAATGTAATCTGCAATGAGTTGGATATACTCTTCAACCGTATAAAGATGAAATGGCTTTTCAGCATACATCTTTGCGAGACGAGTTCCACGAATAATCTGTAACTGATGAATCTTCAGTGTCGTTAACGGGAGAGATGAAATGATAGGTGCTTGTCTTAAGCTCTCTTCTGCATCTTCGCCAGGTAGTCCGAGTATGATATGTGCACCGACCCGAATACCACGTCGTGCAGTATCTTCAATAGCTTTACGTGCGCAAGCAAAGTCATGCCCACGATTAACCAGTCGTAATGTCTCATCATTGCAGGTTTCTACACCATATTCAACGATGAGGAATGTGCGGTGATTCAACTCTTCAAAGTAATCTAAGAGGTCATCATTAATACAGTCGGGACGTGTTCCGATAACGAGTCCAACCACATCCTCCACAGCAAGTGCTTCCTCATAGAGCTTTTTAATATGATCATTAGTGCCGTAAGTGTTGGTATAAGCCTGGAAATAAGCAAGATATTTCATCTCAGGATACTTACCTGAAAAGAATTGTTTGCCATCCTCAAGCTGTTGGGTCACACTCTTTCCATTATCGCAATAGGCTGGGTTGAACGTCTGGTTGTTACAGTAGAAACAACCGCCACGCCCAATCCTTCCGTCTCGGTTAGGACAGGTAAAGCCAGCATTAACCGATATCTTTTGTACTTTATAAGGGAACTGAGAGCGCAACCAGTTCCCGAAATCGCAATAATATTGTTCCATTCTTTTGCAAATATACAGAATATTTTATATTTTTGTGCTATTAAAACTTGAATTTATGAAACGTATATTACTTCTGTGTGCAACAGTGCTAACCGCACTTCAGTTGATGGCTGGAGAACCTATCTCTTTGAAAGACATTACCAATGGCACTTTTGCAACTAAGCGTATCTCAGGTGTTAACCCTTTAAAAGGAACTTCTGAGTATGCGCAGATCTCATCTGATGGTCGTCAGGTGGTTAAGTATTCTTTTAAGACAGGTAACTCGACAGGGGTTATCTTTGACCTTGCTGATGCAAAAGGTGAGCAATTAAGTTCCTTTGATGATTATCAGATTTCATCTGATGGTAGCCGACTACTGTTACAGACAAATACCAATCGTATTTACCGTCGTTCGTTTACAGCAAACTTTTATCTCTATGATGTAAAGACTAAACAGTTGAAGAAACTGTCAAAAGATGGCTCTGAGCAGATTCCTACCTTCTCTCCAGATGGTCGTCAGATTGCTTATGTTCATCAGAATAATATCTATATTACAGATGGAGAGAACGTAAAGCAGGTTACTACGGACGGTGAGTTCAATAAGGTAATCAATGGTTTGCCTGACTGGGTAAACGAAGAGGAGTTCGGCTTTAATAATGCGCTTGCTTGGAGTGCAGATAGTAAGACGCTAAGTTGGATTAGATATGACGAGAGTGAGGTAAAGAGTTATACTCTACAGTTTTACAAAGGTTCTCACCCTGCATATGATATGTTTGATATCTATCCTGGTGATTACAGCTACAAATATCCAAAGGCTGGTGAAGCAAACTCAAAGGTGAGTGCATGGTCTTACAGCTTAGGGGATGGTGTTGTACGTAAGTATGATTTACCATTAGCGGCAGATGGATATATTCCACGCATTAAGTCTACCTTTGATACAAATCGTATTATCCTTTATACAATGAATCGTCATCAGGACGAGTTGAACCTCTATGCTGCTAACCCTCTTACAGGTGCTTGTAAGTTGCTGATTAAGGAGAGTGTACCTAAGTACGTGAAGGAAGAAGCTATGGAAGGTATCAGCATCATGAAGGATTATATTCTTGTCCCTTCTGATCGTGATGGCTATATGCATCTTTACTTGTATAATAAGGATGGTAAGCTTTTACGCCAGATTGATAAGGGTAATTATGACGTAACAGAAATCTATGGATATGATGAGAAGACTGGAAATACCTACTTCCAAGCAGCAGCACGTAAGCCAATGCAGCGTGAGATATATGTTGCAGATAAGTCGGGTAAGTTGACTTGTCTTTCTGCTCGTGCGGGATGGAATGTTGCTTCGTTCTCTGGTGATTATAAGTATTTCCTCAATACATGGAGTGATAGCAACCACCCATACGTATTTGCCATCTATGATAATAAAGGTAAGGAGGTGCGTGAGGTGCTTAATAATAATGAACTGCAGGCAAAGTTGGCAAAGTATGGCAACACTGGTGTTGAGTTCTTTACATTTACAACCTCTGAGGGTGTGAAACTCAATGGTTGGATGGTGAAACCAGCTAACTTCGATGCAACAAAGAAGTATCCTGTAATTATGCACCAGTATAGTGGTCCAGGTAGTCAGCAGGTCGTTGATAACTGGAGTGTTGGCTCTATGGGTAGTGGTGCGATGTATGACTACTACTTGACACAGAAAGGTTATATTGTCGTTACTGTTGATGGCCGTGGTACTGGTGCGCGTGGTGCAGAGTTTGAGAAGTGTACTTATTTGAAGCTTGGCGACTTGGAGTCAAAGGACCAGACAGAAGCAGCATTGTGGTTGGGTAAGCAAAGTTATGTTGACGCTTCGCGTATAGGAATATGGGGTTGGAGTTTCGGTGGCTTCAATACATTGATGAGTATGAGTGAGGGACGCAATGCCTTTAAGGCTGGTGTCGCAATTGCTCCACCAACAAACTGGCGCTATTATGACTCTGTTTATACTGAGCGTTATATGCGTACACCACAGGAGAATGCTGCAGGTTATGCTATTAATCCAATCAATCGAGCAGAGAAACTCCATGGTAAACTTTTAATATGTCATGGTTTGACGGACGATAATGTACATCCGCAGAATGCCTTTGAATACTCTGAGGCTTTAGTGCAGGCTGATAAGGATTTCAAAGAGAACCTTTATACCAATCGTAACCATGGTATTTATGGTGGTAATACACGTAATCACTTGCTTAGACAGGTTGCTGAATGGTTTATTGAGAATCTGTAATAGGTGCTGATAAAAGACTGTGTTGTTTACGAAGCACTCTCATGTATAAGTGAACTAAGCGTGTCTTACTACATATTATGATAATGACAAGGGGCTTTTAACTCATCTTTTAGTGATGTGTTAATACCCAACACGTCATGTGCGGATGCTTAACACATCATGTGCGGATGGTAAACACCAATGGTGTTGAATACTTAGTGCAGTGAAATATGTTATTAGTAGGTAGCAAATTATTGGTAGAAACGTGTTGTTCTATCAAATATTTGTAAATTAAAGGTGATATCGTATGGGCGAGTATATTATACAAGGTTCTATCAGATAGCACTAATAAAGAAAAAACTCGGACACTGAATTGATATAATCAGTGTCCGAGTTTTTTATGTATAATTCATTTTATCATGCTCCTTAACCAAAGAGACGCTCAAAGAAACCTTTCTTTTTAGGCTTCTCCTCTGTCGAAGATGTTTCTGTTTGTGCAAACTTTGTTTCTTCTACGATAGTCTCCTTTTCTGCAGTAGCATTATCTGTAGGGATGTCTTCACCCTCAATGATACCAGCAGTACCCCATTGAGCAGCAAGCATTGTTGCATCCTTGCGAGCTGTATCCTCGTCAATTTCATATTGATTGCAGATTAACTCTACGAGGTTATCTACTGTAAAAGAATCCATCTTCTGCACCTCTTCCCATAAGTATGCAGAACTTTCGTTCATAGATATTATATTGCTGAAGTCGATATTTTCATCTCCTTCTGCAACGATGATACGCTCTCCACATACTTCACGGAGGTTGAAACCATTCTTTACTTTCATTCTTATTGATAGTTTATATTGTTATCTTTCTTTTAATGTTCCATTAGATGGTACCGAAGATTGGAATCCAGATACGTCTGTAAATGCCTAATAGATATCTTCGGAGAGGGAGAAGTCGAGTCCAAATAAAACTATAAGTCTTCCATTTCCAAGCATCTGTAGTATCCATTTCTTCCCGTCCTTTACGGTAGAAACCAATGACCGCTCCAACAATATTCTCCTTCTTGCAATGCTCAACACCAAGGTTACCATCGCCTCGTAAGGTTACATTATCACCTTCTATTCTATCAATGCGATGTAAAACAAAGTGTTGGGGAGTTATCTCTGCTAAAACAGGGTCACCTACCTTTATTGTTGTAGGCTTTACTAACAAAGCCTTGTCTCGGTCGTTTTCAAGAAAAGGACGCATAGAATAGCCACGAAGGCGTAATGTTACAGTATGCCCTTCATTCAACATCTTGACAACTTCTGGTAGAAACTCAGCATTAGCAAACTGGATTTCAGAAGTAGTAAGTACTGTTTTTGACATGAGTTTTATCTTTTCGTTACAGTTTGATAGCAAACTTCTGCCGCTTCCTGATTAGGTAGACAATGTAACGTAAATATTCTTCCAGTTTCTACAATCTTTGTAATCGTATCACAGACGCCATTGTAAATATCCGAATCCCACTTCATGCTGGAGCAAGAAGGGAGGAGTGAAGCGAACGCTGCAATAGGATTAGGCTTCTCAATAGAGTTTGTTGTGGCACGGTCAATGCGTGTGATAGCACCTAATCGAGCCTTGACATTACGATAGCATGGCGTCTTACCACTCCATGGACTACCATATATCCATGTTTCATCATCAATGATTCTGACGATAGGATTATCATCGTTCATGAGGTTACTACCAGGAATATAGCGTAACCACATACTAACCTGTGTTGACTTACCTGTCCCACTCTTAGCAATGAAGGCATAGCCATAGCCATTGTTGCGTACGAGGGATGCGTGAATCAGCAAGGTTTGTTTATGTGCACCAGCAAAGGCAAAGATAAGCATCAATGCATTATTCAGTCCAAAGGTACGCATATTTTTATTACCATTGAGTGCACAACGGCAATCTGAGAAATCCTTATTGCTTTGTAGTAAACAGCAGTCAGAACCATTGATTTCTTTGATAATATACTGATAGCTTCCGTCATCAACACGATCAACGATTGTATCACCATTGCCTGTATCAAAAGCACGGATACGCTGTCTCCTTTCCTTTGGAACAGGTCGAAGCGTATCGTCAACTGTTAAGCGAAAAAAGACATTCTCCGAAACCTCCTTGATTCTAAAAGGTTCAAACGAACTCAGCAAGTGCATTCCGTTGACATTTGTCTCACGGAAGATAATCTGTATATCAAAGTCAGCTATTCTGAAGTTATTTATTTCCATCTTTAGAGTCTCTGCTTACTTTGACTTTACTGCAGTTTTAGTATTCTCTTGTGTCTCTTCGCTTGAAGTATAACTGTCTGGTGTTATTGTCTTATAGCTGAACTCTGCATCAGAGATAGACTTAACAACATACTTCTTCTTACCCTTTTCGTATTTATTTTTCAAAGCTACGAACTTCTTCATAGCCTTATTCTCATTCTCAGCATACATCGTAACGCAGGTTGGGTAGCTTACCAAACCATTATTCTGAAGATAATAGCGGAGCTGGTATGAGTAGTCCTCACGATTAGCAAGGAACTTTGTACGGTCGTTTGCAAGGTAGGCATCCACTTTCTGAATATTGGTCATATAAACCGTTGAATCATTAAAAGAGGCTGCAAAACCAAACATATAAACCTTTGCAGGCTTGTATCCTTTTGCATTACTACTATTTACCCATCCCAGCAGGAGTACTGCTATGATTAATACCTGACGTAATTTCATCTTAAATTAATATCTTACAGTGTTAATGTTATTGCCCTAAATAAGCCTTCAATACCTTATTATAGGTTTGTTGGCGTAAGCGTCTTATTGCTTTTTCTTTAATCTGTCTTACCCGTTCACGTGTGAGATTATATTTACTTCCTATCTCTTCCAATGTCATTTCGCGTTGGTTTATTCCGAAATAAGCCTCGATAACCATCTTCTCTCTATCTTCAAGAATCTGTAAGGCTCTTCCAATCTCTTCCCGTAGACTCTCTTCAACCAGCTCTTTATCTGTTGACGGTGTGTTGTCGTTGGGAATGACGTCGAGTAAGCTACTTTGTTCGTCGTCATAGAACGGAGCATCTACCGAGACATGACGTGAGCTCATCTTCATTGCATCAACAATCTTGTCTTCAGGTATATCAGTGTTCTGTGCTATCTCATCAATACTTGGACGGCGTTCGTTCTCTTGTTCAAATTGCGTCAATATTTTATTGATTTTGTTGACAGAACTTACTTGATTTAGTGGTAGTCTAATGATACGACTTTGTTCTGCTATTGCTTGCAAGATGCTTTGTCTTATCCACCATACAGCGTATGAGATAAACTTGAAGCCACGGGTCTCATCAAACTTCTCTGCTGCTTTGATTAATCCAACGTTACCTTCGTTGATAAGGTCAGGCAGAGATAGTCCCTGATTTTGATACTGCTTTGCGACAGAGACAACGAAACGCAGGTTAGCTTTTGTCAGACGTTCTAAAGCTTTTCGATCACCATTTCGGATTTTTTGAGCAAGCTCAACTTCTTCTTCAATACTGATCATTTCTTCGTGACCGATCTCCTGCAGATACTTGTCGAGAGAAGCACTCTCTCGATTCGTAATCGATTTTGTGATTTTCAATTGTCTCATGTGCTTAGCATTATTTTAAGTGATGGCAAATTTACACAAATTCAATGAGTTAAACAAATAAAAAAGTAAAAAACTCACATAAGAATCTATAATGATTTAGTATTGTGTATTAGGTTTTTAGTCTTTTAACTGTTTCTTTTTGGTCGATAGGAGTATCATGGTTTGTAATGACTGTGTATTCTCTTAATGTTCATACACTGTCTTTTAGTTTGATAAGAGGAGGACTAATTTGAACTCATAATGGCACTTATGTTGTGTTTATTAGACAAAAAGAGGGTCCTCACAAGTTAAATGTATAGATTGTTAAAAGAATAATACCAATCCACTTATATGGTATGAATGCCCTCAATTAGATTTTTATCAGGGGATATAGGCTACATGATAAATGTAATTAGGTATGATGTCTGTCTGTCTTCTACAAACAATTTATTTTCTTCTTAATTGAAATCTGTAAATTATTTTCATGTGACTCGAAGCCAATATATGCTCTTTTGGCTTCTTAAAGATGCCTAATTGGCTTATAAAAGATACCCTTTAAGCCCCTTGCTAACGCCCTTTTGAAGTCCAATTAAGCACCTTTTTGTTTACTGCTTTATAACTCATTGATATTGTGTTTGTTATAGACCTGTTCTGTATACGTGTATTTGCCGTTATTTATAGATGTCTTACTTGAAATTATGTAACGATTTTTCAGGTTCTTGCTTATTAAAAAGTTATCCCCCATTCTTGTGTCTAATAACTAAGAATGGGGGATGCTTATTTTGTCAGCTTCCAGCTGAAAGTTATCTACTATTAGTCAGAAAGAGGAATAGCGAAGTAAGCCTTCTTGCCAGTTGGGTAGATACCCTGAACGTATAGAACTGGGTCCTTGCTGGTAGATGCCTTCTTAACGATATTCTGCAGGTCGTCAATACTTTTCACCATGGTTTCATTTACATTCTGGATGATGAAACCACGATTGATTCCTGCAGCCTTCAAAGCTCCATTGTTAACCTTCAGTACTTCAAGACCATAGTTAATGTTCAACTGCTTCTTAAGGGCATCTTGTACTGGACGGAACTGACCACCAAGAACGTCAATGTCAGCCTGCTCGATTACTTTTGTTGTTCCCTGAGCATTCTTCAGTGTGATAGTCTTTGAAATCTCCTTCTTGTTACGGATGAAGGTTACTGTAGCCTTATCTCCAGGACGCTTGCTGTTGAGGGCCTGCTGAAGCTCAGACATACGTGTTACTTTCTGTCCGTCAAACTTAGTGATAACATCACCCTTAGCCAAACCTAAGGCTGCACCATTGCCTTCCTCAGATACCTCACTAACATAAACACCTTCGTTTGTTCCGAGGTCAACGTTCTTGCCTTCTTCCTTCTGTGCGTTGATGAAGTTCAGTACGTCACCACCCTGGATGCCGAGCATTACACGCTGTACGCTACCATACTTCTTAATATCATCAACAACCTTGTTCATGATAGTTGTAGGGATAGCGAATCCGTAACCACTATATGCACCAGTCTGTGAGTAGAGCATAGCGTTGATACCAACCAACTCGCCCTGAGTGTTAACCAATGCACCACCAGAGTTGCCCTGGTTGATAGCTGCGTCGGTCTGAATAAAACTTTCGATACCATTGCGTGTTGCGCCCAAGCCACGTGACTTAGCACTTACGATACCGGCTGTTACAGTATTGTTGAGGTTGTAAGGGTTACCTACTGCGATTACCCATTCTCCAACCTTCAACTTGTCTGAGTCGCCGATAGGAAGGGTAGGGAGGTTCTTTGCGTTTACCTTTAGCAGTGCAAGGTCAGTCTGCTTGTCTGTTCCAACGATGCGAGCAGAGAACTCACGGTTGTCATTCAGTGTGACTGTTAATTCATCAGCACCCTCAACAACGTGATTATTTGTTACGATATAACCATCAGATGAAATGATAACACCGCTACCTGTAGCCTCCTTCTTAGGCGTCTGAACCTGTTGGCGGCGTGAACCATTACCTTGATTAGGATTTCCAAAGAAACCAAATGGGTCGAAGAAACCACCAAATGGGTCATCTTGAACCTCAACGGTCTGTGTCTTAGAATTCTGTACATACTTAATGTGAACGACAGCAGGAAGAGCTTTCTCAGCTGCGTATGTAAGGTCAACTGGTTGACCAGGAGCTACAACAGGTGCTTCCGCAGCATACACTTTGATGAAGGCGCCAGTAGAAAAGGCGAGGGCTGTAACACATGCCGCGCCTGCCAAATACTTTGATAAATTCTTCATATTCTTAATTATTTGTTCGTTAATTACAGTTATATGTGTCAAGCCGTCATTATTTTAAATGTCTTGTTGACATATTCTAGAATGCAAATATAGGAGCAAATTTTGTAAAACCGACAATTTGTCAGTTATCTTTATCCGATTTTAACAATTATAAATTAATCCTTAACGGCTATTAATCAGATGTGATGTGAATTTTGCATTTATTTATTTGGGATAGTTGTTTGATTTCTATTTGTTATCTTTTTGTTTTAGTAAGTTGACAAAATGAAAGTAAATGTATGCCATCGTGTCATATGGTTGATGTAATCTCACTTTTTGAAGAGGGCTTTTGGTGAGTGCGTTATTTAATATCTATAGCCACTTAAAGCTGCTGCAGAGATGTTAAAACTACTGTATGTTGGGATTTTCTTCATGAAAAGAAATATTTATTGTCATGAAAATACTTGTGTGAAAGTGTACTCTAATATGTGTAAGGCATTGTTTTACAATATGTAAAGTATAGGTAAAATAGGTGTAAAGGTAGCTTTAAGAGTTTTGTTTGATAGCTTGATATGCTATTATGTTGTTATATCTTTGCAGACAGAATAACAAGCGTTCTTTGTTAGGCAGAAAACAGCAAAACCAAGTAGTTCGCTCGTTTCCAAATCGTTACCTATTCAGTTGTATCGTCAATGTAACTTCTTTGTTTCCAATAAGTTGTATTTTAGATATTATCTTTAAACGCTATTAAGCCTCATTACGCTGTAAAGATTTTCCAAGATGCAAAAGTACTCTATTGTCCAGGTAAAGCAAGCAATGCCAGTGGTGTAGCTGTATCAGGACTTGAGGTGAGTCAAAACTCTGGACGCTTGAAGTGGAGCCGTGAAGAGGTTAATGAGAAACTCCATCAGATTATGGATGATATCCATGAAAACTGCGTAAAGTATGGTACTGAAGCAGATGGATATATCAATTATGTAAAGGGTGCTAATGTTGCAGGCTTCATTAAGGTTGCTAAAGCAATGCTGGCGCAAGGCGTTATTTAACTCTACTCTGCTGTTATTATAAGAAAACAAAAGATAGGAGTACACAAGTTAAAGCTTAATAAAGGGCTTTGCTTGTGTGATCCTGATATATTATCTATAATCTACATAAGAAAAACTACGTATCTCAAAAAACAAAGCCTATAATTAAACGATTTAATATTTACCCAAAAGCATGCTCATCCACATCGCAAACTTACCTACAAAAGCAACCTTAAAACACACGAAAACATCATAAAACAAGTTCGTTTATTTCCGTATAATTTAGTACTTTTGCAGCAGAATTAAAAATAAAGTTATGAAACTTTCAACAATATTACTTTCCATCATGTTAGGACTCAGTTCTTCAACTATGGCACAACAGAAGGATGTTACCATCAAACTTATCGAAACAACTGACGTGCATGGTTCTTTTTTTCCATACGATTTTATTACTCGAAAGCCTAAGAGTGGTTCTATGGCAAGAGTCTACACACTTGTAGAAGAACTTCGGAAGAAGAATGGAAAAGACAATATCTATCTGATGGATAATGGCGATATCCTACAAGGACAGCCTATTTCTTACTATTATAATTACGTAGCACCAGAGAAAACTAATATCGCTGCAAGCGTGCTTAATTACATGGGTTACGATGTTGCAACGGTTGGAAACCATGATGTTGAGACAGGACATAAGGTTTATGACAAATGGTTTAAGGAGTTGAAGTTCCCTATTCTCGGTGCAAATATTATTGATACAAAGACTAACAAGCCTTATATCCTACCTTATTATACTATCAAGAAAAAGAATGGTATTAAGGTTTGTGTTATCGGTATGCTCACCCCTGCTATACCAAACTGGTTGAAAGAGAGCATCTGGAGTGGTCTACGCTTTGAAGAAATGGTATCTTGTGCCAAAAGAACAATGGCAGAGGTAAAGACAAAAGAGGAGCCAGACGTTATTGTTGGCTTGTTCCATTCTGGTTGGGATGGAGGCATAAAGACTGCAGACTACGACGAAGATGCATCTAAGAAAGTTGCCCAAGAAGTACCAGGGTTTGATATTGTTTTCTTCGGTCATGACCACACTCCACATAGTTCTATTGAAAAAAACATTGTAGGTAAAGACGTCATCTGTCTGGACCCTGCTAACAATGCACAACGGGTTGCGATAGCAACATTGACACTTAGACCTAAGAGTGTCAAGGGGAAACGTCAATATACTGTAACGAAAGCAACTGGAGAACTCGTTGATGTGAAAGAACTTCAGGCCAACGAAGCTTTCATTCAGCATTTCCAACCAGAGATTGATGCTGTAAAAGCATGGAGCGAGCAGGTAATTGGAAGATTTGAAAATACTATCTATACAAAAGATAGTTACTTCGGCAACTCTGCTTTCAACGACCTTATCCTCAACTTGGAGCTGGAGATTACTAAGGCAGATATTGCTTTCAATGCACCTTTATTATTCAACGCATCTATCAAGGCTGGTCCTATCACAGTTGCTGATATGTTCAATCTTTATAAGTATGAGAATAACCTCTGTACAATGCGTATGACAGGTAAGGAGATTCGTAATCATCTTGAAATGAGTTATGATCTGTGGTGTAACACGATGAAAAGTCCTGAAGACCATCTGCTTTTGCTCTCTAACACACAGAATGATGCACAACGTCTCGGTTTCAAGAACTTCTCATTCAACTTTGATTCAGCAGCTGGTATCGATTATGAAGTAGATGTTACAAAGCCTGATGGACAGAAGGTACGTATCCTCCGCATGAGTAATGGAAAACCATTTGATGAGAATAAGTGGTACACAGTAGCAGTTAATAGCTATCGTGCTAATGGTGGTGGCGAGTTATTAACCAAGGGTGCTGGAATCCCACATGACTCTTTGAAGAGTCGTATCATTTGGGAAAGTCCAAAGGATCAGCGCCATTATCTGATGGAAGAGATAAAGAAAGCTGGTGTCATGAATCCACAACCAAACCACAACTGGAAATTTGTTCCAGAAGCATGGACCGTTCCTGCCGCAGCACGTGACCGTAAACTTCTGTTTGGTGAATAAACAAAAAAGAAGGGAAAGTAACTCAAGAGCTATAAACCTATTGATGATTTAGCATTCAAGGTCAATAGAATTAGGCAAAAGATTAATACAGAGACCAATGAAGAAATACTGGTTTGTTTTCTGTAAGACAGATATAATGCTTGAGAAAGTGGGTAATGGCTATACCATCCCTCTCTCTGAAGAAGCTCCTGTAACACTACATCCTTGGACACACATACTAAACGTCACGCCAATGAAAGATGGTACAGAAGTGAAGGCGGTCATGATAGACCAACCTATAACTGACAATCCTCTGTATGAAATGTGCGGTTTACGTCCATCCTTCTATTATCTTTCCAAGGAACTTTATCTCAAGGCTGGTAAGTGTAATGAACTACTTTACTGGGATAATAACACCAAGTTCTGTGGTGTATGTGGAGCCCCAATGAAGATGCACACCGACATTTCAAAGCGTTGTACGAACTGTGGAAAAGAAGTATGGCCACAGTTAGCAACAGCAGTCATCGTTCTTATACATCGAGGCAACGAAGTCCTTTTGGTACATGCTCGTAACTTCAAGACTGATTTCTATGGACTTGTTGCTGGCTTTGTAGAAACAGGTGAAACATTAGAAGAAGCAGTACATCGTGAGGTAGAAGAAGAAACTGGAATTAAGATAAAGAACATTCGCTACTTTGGCTCACAGCCTTGGCCCTATCCTTGCGGACTGATGGTAGGTTTTAATGCAGATTATGACAGTGGGAATATTCATCTACAACAAAGTGAACTATCCAAAGGAGCGTGGTTTACCAAAGATAATTTGCCAACCATTCCTGAGCCTTTGTCAATAGCACGTATGATTCTTGATGATTGGATAAATAAAACATCAATATAAACTAAAGAGTATTTAAACCTTAAAACAATGATGACTTTCTTAGAAAAAGCCCTCGGATTTGATCCCAAATCTATGAAGCTCCGTACTGAAATTATTGCAGGAGCAACAACATTCTTAACTATGAGCTATATCTTAGCTGTCAACCCAAGTATTCTTGCAAGTACTGGTATGGACAAGGGAGCGCTCTTCACTGGTACAGCACTGGCAGCAGCTATAGCTACATTGCTATTAGCATTTATGGCAAAGCTTCCTTTTGCTCAGGCTCCATCAATGGGTCTTAACGCTTTCTTTGCTTATACGCTCTGTGTATCATTGGGATTCACATGGCAGCAGTCGCTTGCTATCATGCTCATTGAGGGTGTTCTCTTTATCGCAATTACATTTTTCAATGTGCGAGAGATGATTCTCAATGCCATCCCAACTAATTTACGCTATGCCATATCAGCAGGTATTGGTATGTTCATTGCCTTTATCGGTCTGAAAAATGCAAATATTATCGTTAACAACGATGCAACCCTTGTTGGCTTGGGAGCCTTCACACCTACCTGTATTCTTGGTATCATTGCAATCTTACTCAGTGGTGCACTCATGGCAAGAAACGTCAAAGGCTCTTTATTCTGGGGTATTATCATCACGACAATTATAGGTATACCAATGGGCGTAACTGTTTTCCCAAATGGATGGTTGCCAGTTTCTGCACCACAGGATATAACTCCTATCTTCTGTAAGTTTGATTTCTCAGGTCTTCTGAATCTTAAGACTGTATTGGTAATTTTCTCTCTATTGTTAATTAACATCTTTGACACTATCGGCACTCTGATGGGCTTAGCTGATAAAACAGGTATAGTTGAAGCAAATGGCAACATTCCTCATGTTAAGGAAGCTATGATGAGTGACGCCATCGGTACAACCTGCGGTGCTATGTTGGGTAGCTCAACACTAACAACATACGTTGAGAGCGCAAGCGGTATTGCAGAAGGTGGTCGATCTGGAGTAACAGCATTTACAGTAGGCATTTTCTTCATCATATCCCTCTTCCTCTCTCCTATCTTCCTACTTATCCCAAGTGCAGCAACAAGTGGAGCTTTGGTTATGGTAGGTGTACTGATGATTGACTCTGTAAAGAAAATCAATCTTCAGGATATTACAGAATCATTCCCTGCCTTCATCACAATGATTACAATGGTACTTTGTTATTCTATCGCTGATGGTATTTGTTTGGGAATTATTGCATATGTATTCATGAAGACTTTCACACGTCAGTGGAAGGATTTGAACTGGACACTCATTGTATTAGCAGTTCTCTTTATCTTGAACTTTGTTAGAAGCTAAAAACGACTTTAAAATAAGAAACTCCCTATGAGTCATAAAGCTACTCATAGGGAGTTTTTTATTTAGCTTACCATACGACACCTACTCTAAAAGAACATTTCTTTGTCATATAAAAGGAAAAAAGAGAAAAAACCTTGATAAAGTTTGCACAGTTAAAATAAAATGACTACTTTTGCAACCGCTTACGAAAAGTAAGGGCGTTTAGCTCAGCTGGTTTAGAGCATCTGCCTTACAAGCAGAGGGTCGGCGGTTCGAATCCGTCAACGCCCACTA
>CAUVDL010000019.1:0-40696 GCA_963550695.1 uncultured Prevotella sp.
TGGCTGTGATGTACAACACTGATTATACAGAGAACATCCATTCATACGTTAACAATATCAACACTATCGAGGGTGGTACTCACTTGCAAGGATTCCGTGCTGCATTGACTCGTACATTGAAAACATACGCTGACAATGACCCACAGATTTCTAAGCAGTTGGAAAAGTCTAAGATTGAGATTGCTGGTGAAGACTTCCGCGAAGGCTTGACAGCTGTCATCTCTATCAAAGTTGCAGAGCCACAGTTTGAGGGCCAGACAAAGACAAAACTGGGTAACAGTGAGGTCTCAGGTGCCGTTCAGCAGGCTGTTGGTGAGGCACTGACCGATTACCTTGAGGAGCATCCTAACGAGGCAAAGATGATCTGTAACAAGGTTATTCTTGCTGCTACAGCTCGTGTTGCAGCACGCAAAGCACGTGAAAGCGTACAACGTAAGAACGTGATGAGCGGTGGTGGTTTGCCTGGTAAGTTGGCAGACTGTTCTAACAAGGACCCAAAAGACTGTGAGATCTTCCTTGTTGAGGGTGATTCTGCGGGTGGTTCAGCCAAGCAGGGACGTGATCGTTATACACAGGCTATCCTTCCTCTCCGTGGTAAGATTCTAAACGTAGAGAAGGTTCAACGTCATCGTGTATTCGAGGCTGAGTCTGTTATGAATATTATTCAGTCTATTGGCGTACGTTTCGGTGTTGAAGGAGAAGGCGACTTTGAGGCAAATACCGATAAACTTCGCTATGACAAGATTATCATCATGACCGATGCCGATGTCGATGGTTCTCACATCGACACATTGATTATGACGCTCTTCTATCGATATATGCCAAAGGTGATTGAAAATGGACACCTATATATTGCTACGCCACCACTCTACAAGTGTACTTATAAGAAAGTAAGCGAGTACTGCTACACCGAGCAACAGCGCCAAGCTTTCATTGATAAATACGCGAATGGTGATGAAGAAGATAAAGCTATTCACACACAGCGATACAAAGGTCTTGGTGAGATGAACCCAGAGCAGCTTTGGGAGACAACAATGGATCCAAAGACACGACTCTTAAAGCAGGTTACTATCGAGAATGCTGCTGATGCTGACGAGATTTTCTCAATGCTGATGGGTGACGATGTTGAACCTCGCCGTGAGTTTATCGAGAAGAATGCGACCTATGCTAACATTGATGCATAAGCTTCTCTAACCAGATTAGAAACAGCTTCTAACGCTGAAAATATATAGAAAATCCCTTTCTCACAAAACGAGAAAGGGATTTTTTATTTTCCTCTAAATATCACCTATCACAACCTATTACGACCCATATTTCTGCAAAAATTGTCCTTTTCCCCACATAAACTTTTCAAAAAAAGAAATAAATCAGTATATTTGCAATTTCTAAATAATAGGAAAATGAACAAAAAGATAAGACTTCTCGAAGTTAATGTAGCACAAGCAAAAGCTGTCTATCCTGAAGGTAAATATATAGACAACGATCTTATTCTCTTCGAGGATATCACGCAAGTACCTCTTCCTACCAGTCCTTCTCGTATGAAGTCTCTCTTCCTTGCACTCTGTACCAGCGGTCATGCACAATATACTGTTGATACAAAGATGCACGAAGTGAGTGCTGGAGATGTCATTATCATCAGTGAGGAACAGGTAGTTGCCGATTATATGCTCTCACCAGACTGCAAAGGAATCTCCCTCATCATGTCGTATGATTTCTTTCAGAACATTGTAAGTGGAGTCCACGAACTTTCTGCTCTCTTCCTCTTTGCCCGTACACATCCAGTTTTTCACCTTGATGACAAGCAGACCAAATCCTTAGAAAAGGATATTCAGCATATCAAAGAGAAGATTATTGATACTGGTCATCGTTTCCGTCGTGAGTTAGTTATGACAATGCTAAAGGCTCTTGTCATTGATATGAGTAATATCATCTATCGCTTCCAACAAGTAGGAGAAGCAGGACAGACACGTGCTGAGGTCATATTCCGTGACTTCATACAAACTGTGGAGAAGAACTATCGCACGGAACGACGTGTAAGCTGGTACGCACAACAACTGTGTATCACATCTAAATATCTCTCGGAGACCGTGCGTACTGTCAGCAAACGTACACCAAGCGACTGGATTGACTCATACGTTACACGTGAGTTGCGCGTGATGCTTAGAAATAGTACGATGAGCATTAAGCAGATTGCTGATGAACTAAACTTCGCTAATCAGAGCTTTTTGGGTAAATACTTTAAGGAACATGTGGGCATGAGTCCCTCGAAGTTTAGAAAGAGTTAACGAGTTGACAAGTTGACGGGTAGACAAGTTAATACCGATATAGACCAAAGAGAACTATCCTTTGAACAAGCAACTGGTTTACTCGTCAACAGAAGAACTTGTTAACTGATCTGCTACTTCGCACAATTCATCATACCACTCCTTGCCAAATCTACGAGTAAGAGGTTCCTTCAAAAACTTATAAAGGGGAAGATTTAGTTCTTCTCCTTTTTTTCGTGCATCAGAACAGATGCGCCAGTGATGGTAATTGATACCACAGGTACCATTACCAAAGTCTTTCACTCGAACTGGATACAACGAACAGGAAATAGGCTTTACAAAACCTGTCTTACCGTTACGATAGGAACGTTCCAACGCACAAAGGCAACATCCATTCTCATAACAAGTGAAGACACAGTCCTTACCGCCAACGATACTCGTCACCAAATCGCCTTCTTCATCGGTATAAGCAACGCCCTGCTTGTCGATGACCGCCTGACCAGAGGCAGACAAATCACCCCAAACAGTATCGAGAACATTCTCTATCTCCATCGTCTCGTCCAATGTCACGGGTGCACCAGCATCTCCCTCAATACAGCATTGACCATGACACTTATCAAGGTCGCAACAGAACTTTACATTGATTATATCTGGTGAAACAAGCACATCACCCACCATGAATATATGATCATACGTATTACCCATCTTTCTTAACGCTAAATTATTTCATTTTCAACTATGTTTTGCTGTTCACCCAACAGCATCTTCTCACTAAAACGGAACTCCTTTCCAATTTATTTTCATGAAGAAAAATATTTATTATCATGAAAAGAAATATTTTTTCTCGTGAAAAGAAATATTTCTTTACGCGTAAATAATTTCCTCCTGACATGATTTTAAAGTTCCAAAAAGCTTAGCAGGATATGTTATTCTTATTAGGCTAATTAGCCTAATGGGACTTATAAACCTAATTAAAAACAACTTGTCAACTCCTTAATTCCTCACCTTGTCTGCTTACCACTCAATAGGTTGTGCCCCACAAGAGGTCAAATAGGCATTACAACGTGAGAACTGATGCTGCCCAAACCATCCCCCTCGATTAGCAGAGAGTGGCGAAGGGTGTACACTCTCTATAACACAGTGTCGCTGCTGGTCAATCAGCGCCTTCTTACTACGTGCAAAACCGCCCCAAAGCATAAAGACTAAGTTCTCTCGTCCATCACTTAGTGCCTTGATAGCTGCATCAGTAAAGGTTCCCCACCCTAACCGCTGGTGACTATTAGCTACATGTGCGCGGACGGTAAGTGTCGCATTCAGCAGGAGAACTCCTTGCTCTGCCCATCGTGTCAAGTCGCCAGACTGATAAATCGGTGTACCCAAGTCAGCAGCAATTTCCTTATAGATATTCTGCAATGATGGAGGAAGCTGTACTCCCTCTGGCACTGAAAAGCTCAATCCCATAGCCTGTCCAGGCTCGTGATAAGGGTCCTGCCCAATTATCACAACCCTCACCTTGTCAAAAGGACAAAGGTTAAAGGCATTGAATATTAAGTTTCCTGGAGGATAACAAGGGAACTGTGCATACTCTTGTTTCACTTGTTCAACCAACTGATGGAAGTAAGGTTTCTCAAACTCTTCACTCAGTTGCTGCGCCCACGATGGTTCTATCTTTACACCCATAGCTATGATTGTTATCTACTAACACGATAAGAATAAAGAAAAGTTATAACTTATCGCATCTTACTACATGCAGTTTTGTTATTACAAAAGTACGATAAAGTTCTGATAACAACAAAAAAGTCGTGCCTTTCGACACGACTTTCTTATTTTTGGAGTTAAACTATTACTTCTTCTTTGGCTGAGCCTGCTTCTTGCAGCAGCTACCTGCCTGTGCCTTCTTGCAGTCCTTCTTTGACTTATCGCAAGACTTAGCAGACTTATCGCAAGCCTTTTCCTGCTTCTTGCAGCAGCTACCTGCCTTCTTATCACAAGCCTTCTCAGCCTTCTCATCACAAGCCTTACCTGCCTTATCGCACTGCTTTCCCTTCTCTACCTGCTCATTTGGAGCCTTATCACACTTCTTTGAGCACTGGCTCTGTGCCTGTGCACTAAGTGAACATACACTAAATGCTACTACAAATGACAATGCTATTTTCTTAAAATCCATAATCTTTTACTGTTTAAAAATTACACATTAATACCTTTAAAACTCGGAAAGGATATAATTCCTTATGGGCGCAAAGGTAATGAAAAAAGAAATCCCAAACGCAAAAAATGCGCTTGGGATTTAATTATTTTAGATTTATTAAAACCTGTTTAATCTTTTATAAGATTTTCACCTGTCATATCTGCTGGCTGTTCTAAGCCCATAATATGAAGGATTGAAGGTGCTACGTCCGCCAAACGACCATTCTTCACTGTTGCTGAATTATTGTTTGTAACATAGATGAATGGTACTGGGTTGAGTGAGTGAGCAGTGTTTGGACTGCCATCCTCATTGATTGCGTTGTCTGCGTTACCGTGGTCAGCGATGATGATTGTCTCATAATCGTTAGCCTTCGCAGCCTCGACAACCTCCTTAACACACTGGTCAACTGCCCAGACAGCCTTTGCAATCGCATTGTAAACACCTGTATGACCCACCATATCACCATTAGCAAAGTTCACAACGATGAAGTCATACTCCTGTGTATTAATAGCACCAACAAGCTTATCCTTCACCTCAAAGGCACTCATCTCTGGCTTCAAGTCGTATGTTGCTACCTTTGGAGAAGGAACCAAGATACGATCCTCACCCTCGTAAGGCTGCTCACGACCACCATTAAAGAAGAAGGTTACGTGTGCGTACTTCTCAGTCTCAGCCGTATGAAGCTGCTTCTTACCAAGCTTGCTGAGGTATTCGCCTAATGTATCCATTACGTTCTCCTTAGGGAAGAGAACATTCACGTTCTTAAAGTTTGCATCGTATGGAGTCATACAGTAGAACTGCAAATCCTTAATTGTGTGCATACCTTCCTCTTCGAGGTCCTGCTGTGTAAGCACTGATGTCAACTCCTTCGCGCGGTCGTTACGGAAGTTGATGAAGATAACTACGTCACCCTCTTCAATCTTACCATTTACAGAAGAGTTTGTAATAGGCTTAATGAACTCGTCTGTTACGCCTTCTGCATAGCTTGCCTCAATCGCCTTAACCATATCAGTAGCAGGAGTACCCTTGCCTTCAACAAGCAAATCGTATGCTTCTTTCACACGGTTCCAACGCTTATCACGGTCCATAGCATAGAAACGACCAACCACTGAAGCGATATGTGCGTCATTTGCGTCGCATACTTTCTGAATATCTGCAACGAAACCAGCACCACTCTTTGGGTCAGTATCACGTCCGTCCATAAAGCAATGAACGTAAACATCCTTAAGGTTATATTCCTTACCGATTTCAATGAGTTTGAAGAGGTGATCAAGTGAAGAGTGTACACCACCCGTAGAGGTCAGACCCATCAAGTGAAGTTTCTTACCATTCTTCTGTGCATAGCTGTATGCATCAATGATATCTTGGTTCTTCAAGATGTCACCGCTCTGACAAGCTTTGTTTATCTTAACGAGATCCTGATAAACAATACGACCTGCACCTATATTCAAGTGACCAACTTCAGAGTTACCCATCTGACCATCTGGCAGACCTACATCTTCACCTGATGCCTGCAACTCAGAGTGTGCACTAACCGCATTCAAATAATCTAAGTATGGAGTTGGTGTGTTATAGATTACATCACCCTTACCATGCTTACCGTTACCCCATCCATCAAGGATCATCAATAAAGCTTTCTTTGCCATAATTATTCCTTTATTTTTGTTATTATCTTCGTTTATTACCTATTATTATTTTTGTTACTGCAAAGGTACGATAAAAGAATAAGATGGGGGCAAAAAGCCATTGGAATTTTAAGGTCGAAACTTATAGAATTAGAAGTATAGATTAATTCTACCCTTTGTTATACTGATTGAAAACACGAATCAGCAGCACTGTAGACTGTAGTTATGCTTTTCTAATGATGTACTAATACTCCATACGGTTGGTGTTCATGGCTAACACCAACCGTATTGAGAGTAAACACTAATCTTAATAATGACTAAATACTTTAAGTTAAGTGGCTATATTATGAGTAACTTTGTCTTATTGCAATCTGAAAGTGACTGGCACAAGCTGCCAAACTCCCTGCTTCGGTCTTCTTTCCCACTCCCACGCTGGCATAAGTTTTAGTACGCGAAGTGCCTCTCGGTCGAGGTATGGGTATACAGAACGCATAATTCTAAACAGACAACAATGACCAGAAGGGGTCACAAAGAACTTTATAATAACTCTTCCTGACACTGAGCTTTCTGCCAATTCAGGCGGATATTGAAGATGTGATGCGATGAATTCGAAGAGATTACCTGGGAACGAAGGCTTTAACCCCTCGGCGGTTTCAAACATCTTTGCCCCTAAGGTGTCCACATTCAATGTATCGCAAACAGGCGAAGTACTTGGTTCTCCACAACAAGGACGTTCAAAACATTCCTTTTTCTTCGGTTTCATCGACCTTTTCTGCTTCTGCGCATTGACATTACCAACAGCAAACAAACTTACTAATAGGACTAACAACAATTTCTTTATCATGACAATATACTTTTAAAGTTGACTTTTTTGCTTCTTAAATCTAACAGGCAAAATAAACCAAGTCCCACCCTTAGCCGTTGAATCCACATTCCACTTCGGCATTAACTTCAATACCCTTAACGCCTCTGTATCAAAAGCAGGACTCAACGAACGAAGTATTTTGAACTGAGAACAAGTGCCGTCACGTTCTATATAAAACTTAACAATCACCTTTCCTTCAACCTTTTTGTTCTTACGACCAGCTGGCCATACAAGGTGAGCACGAAGGAATTGTTGGATATTACCTGGGAAAGATGGCATTGGAGGGAACCAACAAGCAAATATTTTATGCCTTTCGTTTTTTACTTCTAAGGTATCGATTGTATCTTTCCTAACCTCATTTTCATAAGATTTCATCGACATCTTTTCCTGTTGAGCATTTACAGTTGCTGCCATACAGATACTAAGTGACATTGCAAACAATATTCGTTTCATCATATAAACCTTTTAATTTATTCTCCTTTATAGCTACTAAACGTAGCCTTTCGAGAGATTATTATAAACAAACTCTTCACTTTGAAGAGTCTTGTGAACATTCTTAAAGTAAAACCTGCGCCAACGCTTAAACGCAATCACGCCGCCGCAGGTTTATGAAATGCAGATGACATATATTGGAACTTATTGTCGATGCAAAGGTAAAGAAGAATATAAAACAATGCAATAGCACCATTAGCATTGACACATACAACATAACATAAGACCTGACTATCAATCACTTATAAGCAACAATATCATTTCTTTGACACAATAAAACTTGCAAATGTTCCCTCGTTTTCGCACTTTACGGAGCTTTAAGATAATCTTTCACTCCCTTTCCTCCCACCCTAATTTGGCAATACGCAGTAGAATATGTATCTTTGCAAATATGAATAAAAAGCCGATTTTACTACTGATTAGCATTTTGACTTTGCTTTCATGCAGTCAAAAAAAACTGCCTAACTATCCCGCAACAGACGATGGTATTACTCGAATGAGGCTCGATAGTGCTGCTTTCTTCGTGGCTAAGCATGACACAAGGAATGCGATGTACCAGCTAAAATCAGCAGAAAAGCACCTTTTCAACGTAACAGAAGACTCTTTGAAGTTTGCTACATACTATCGTATTGCTCTCCTGAATGCCCAGAACGGTGCTTATAAATTAGCTCTTGCCTACTTCGAGCATACTGCTCGATATGCAAATGATAGCAAGAAGAGCCACAGGTTAACGGATATTTACCTCGGTAAAGCCTCTGTTTTTAACCAAATGGGACAACGCGACTCTGCCCTGTGGTACGTAAAGAAGGCTGAATCCTTCAAGCCTCGTATTCGTAAAGACCAAGAGAAGAGTATTAATCAACTGCGAACACGCATTGAAAAACATCAGATTTTATCGGTTTCACCGGAGAAAGATATTGAAATAGTACAGATACAAGACCGCTACGAAGTGGCTATCGCACAGCGTAAAGCCCTGCAACTACAACTCTATATTGCTTATCTCGTTATCATCTTGATACTCCTTACAACGGGTATCATAGTGTGGTTCCGTCGTCGTATGCGCCTGCAACTACATGCCTATCGCAGGCAACAAGAAGTGACAGAACAGAATATTCAGCAGTTGATCCGACGGAAAGATGCAACCATTGATGAGATGAAAGCAGAAGTTGACAGTAAAATCAACGAGTTAGAACAGCTAAAACAGAAGACACCTACACATAGCGGAGATACAAAAACAGCCGATTCTATCGAGCAAACAAAGTTGGGAATAGACACCCTCTACACGATTCTAAAAGGTGGAAATATCTCACAAATGGGTAAACGCGAACAGCAGGCACTCAACGCTATTATGCCTAACTTCGATTACGACCTTGCCTATATCCTCAATAATCCCCGCTATGCTTTCACTCCTAAGGAGACATTCTACTATATAATGGAACACAACGGGATGACCGACGAACAGAAAGCCGATGCCTTCTGTTGTACGTCACAAGCCATCAGATCGATTAAAAGTAGAATGAAAAAGAAGATGGAAAAGTCACAAGAAGAAATTCCTGAAACAGATATAGAACTTGAAGCAGAGGATAAATCAGCCTTATGCTAAACAACACCCTCATCATTAAACTATAACGATCAGATACACAGGAGACCATTTGATAAAGGTAGGTTTAATAGTCCTCTCAACCTATGAGCCTCAAGTAGACCTCTTAAACTGACACGTTCGCCAACACATATCAGTAAGGAGGAACCTTTACTTCTTTAAGAAGAGTTGGAAACACCCTACATCTTCTTTGCAGCATACTCACCCATCGCTTTATAACCAGCAGGATTCGGATGTAACCAATCACCTATCTGCCATTCTTTACGCAAGCGGTTAGGCGAAGATGGATCACGCATAAGTGTATCAAAGTCGATGAAACCATCAATTTCACGAGTGTTTCTTATCCATTCATTCACCGTCTTACGAGCAGCCTCACGCGCCTCAGTAAAATAATTCTTGCAGCCATTGAAAGGAGTTATCGTACCCATATAGATCTTCAAACCACGTTGGCGAGCCTTCTTAATCATCACCTGATAAGCTTCTATCAACTGGCGAGCAGTTTCTTCTGGATTGGTTGACGTACCGATATCATTAATAGCCTCGAAGATAATTACTGCACGAAGTCCTCTTTGTCCCAAGATATCACGATCGAAACGCTCCTTTCCTGGCTGTCCTAAACCCACAGAGAGGATACGATTATCCCCAATACCAAGATTCAACACACCCGTTTTCGGACTCTTTGAATCATTTTCTCCATTCAGCACGGCAGACATAAAATCAGGCCAACGATCTTGTGCATTTGTCACACAACCCTTTCCATCAGTAATACTATTACCAAGGATAGCCACACTGGAAGCAGAGGCATCAAGGACATCAATAGCAGAAATATTAAACCAATGCTCCTCTTTGAAGGCTGTCGAGAAATCAGTATTAGCATTTGTCACACCACGTAATATATAAGATGTAGTACGTGAACCCATGTGAACAGTAGGTTCCTTCGGTGCCTTAAAATAATTAATAGTAATTGACAAACGTTCCAACGGTTGTAAATCGAATTTCAACGCATCTGAAAAGACAGCTTTACCAGCAGCGATAGTTACCCGACGTTTATTATCGAAGAGAAGGTACTTTGCAGATTTCTTCTGTATCTCTGACCCTTCTCCAGCCTTTGCAATATAAACACTGGTAATCTCAACTGGCTCAGAAGACATCTCATTACTCAACTGCAAACGAACAACAGGACCACCGATACTCACCTTCACAACCTGTCGCACAGAGCGATTCGTCATTTGGTTATTATAAGGCATAAAACCCTTATCAACTGTCTGTGGCGCACAAGCCCATGTACCTACCCAACGCTCTTGCTGTGCATAAGCGTTGAAAGTAATAAAAAACAATAAAACGAATAAAATCTTACGTGTAAACATTGCCCTGAATTAAAAACCTCTCAATCCTCTATCATTGTCTCCAAATAAAAGATAACATTAGAGAACATATTTCTATTGATGAAAGGTTGATGATAAATAATGATGTTTTGTTATGAATAATAAAATAAAGAATGATTTTCCTACTTCTGCAATAGTTGGTTTGACGAATCAATAAGGCTTTCTATTTCCGCTCTCATATATGCCTTAAAGCCATTGCCTTCAATGATTTCTATATCTTTGAAGAGTCCGAGAACAAAACGACCCAAACCACGATAGTCACAAACTTCAATATCTAAAAGCCACGAGCCATCCTCATTCTGAGTAATATAATGCGCACCTTGTGGATATTCTTCCTTAAAAAGATTATGTGACAACTGTCCTAAGCGCAACTTAACGCGATATCGTTCTTCACTACTGAACATAAATATATCCGTAAACACCTGCCTATGTTTATCTTCATGTAGCCACGGTGTATCCAATATTTCCACACTCTCCATACGAGAAATCTTAAATGTCTTATTTTGTTTTGACACCAATTCATGACAACGTACATCCTCATTATTATGCAGTAAAAGGAAAGGCTCCACAAGACGGTCTTTTACAGAGTGGCTATGTGGACTTGAATAACCTATTAATCTAACCGTCTTCTTCTCTGCCATGGCTTTACGTAACAGTTTTAAGTTACTCTCCATTTGACGACGAATAGGCGACTCAGCTGACACAGAAAAGTTATAAGAACTTTCTAACTTCTGCCTTAGCAGGTTTACCATCTCACTATCATTACCAGCCATTGTCAGTACACTATGAATTGTCTTCACATCCTTATCCGTAAACTGAATCGTTTGCAACAGCTGTGTGAAGAAAGGAGAACGACGGTCAATATGATAATAACCCTCATTCTTGAATACAATAAAGCCTGCATGCTTGATGAAGTCAAGTAGATAATAGAAATTCCTACGCGACAAATTCATCCGCTCACACAGTTCCTCAACCGTATAATTGCGTCCATCAGACAAGAGAATTAACAGCTCTAACTGTTTCTTTAATTTTTCGAATCTCATTCTTACAATGAATAGATATATAATATATAACGCAGAAACAACACTTTTATTAACCAGTGCAATGTTTTTTATCTTTGATCATAATCTAATATAACTTAGTCCACAAACATTTCCATCTATAATAAAAGTTTCTTCCGATAGAAAGATAAAAGCTCCTTAACAAACACAAGATTATTATGCTTTTTACAAGAATACTTTTATATTGATTTGCTGTCACTTTTAACATTTCACATAACACCACTGGAAAATAACAAGTTAGAAGAACACTTTACGTGACAGTAGTGACAGCAAAAATACAATAAAGAATAGTAAGCATCCAATATTAGCCGTCTTTCCCACTAACAAACAACCCTTATATGTCTGGCAGCAAATAAGGGTTGTTTGTTAGTGGGAAAGACGGCTAATATTGCGTCACTTTATCTGTATTAATTGCCTAAGAAGCATAAAAAAGGCTCTCAGAAAAGGAATATTCCCTTTCAAAGAGCCTAAAATTATCTATCAAAAAGTTAGCCTTTTCTTAATTCTTCAAAGTCAAAGTTTCTACCTTTAGTCCAAATTCACCTGCTGATACACTAAATTTGAAATTGAAGGTGAAGGTCTTAGATGCTTCGTCATAAGTACTACCCTGATCAGCTACAGATACCATACCATAGTTTGGGTGCTTATAACCAGTCGGCATAGAAGATGGATAAACCGTTACCTTTGAACCATGAGGACTGAATGAGAAGCCATAGCCATCAGTCCAAAGATTCTTGATACGATAACGATTACCTACCTCAGAATACTCAACTTCTACTTTTCCCAAATCACCAAAAAATTCTGATGCGTATGGGAAGGTACCCAACTTCTTATAGTCAAGACCAGTAAACTCAACTGACTGGGAAGTCTTCTGATTACCATTGACAGCAACAACCGTTATAGCATAAAAACCATGTAAGTCAGTAACATAAATATCCTTATAATCGGAAGCCTTTATTTCTACTTTCTTACCATTCGCAACAACATAGTCATTATACTGTGCCTCTGTCATTTTACGAGCCTCTTTTGCAGACTTCAACTCACTCAGATAATAAACACCATTAACCGCAGCATTAGTAGCAACACGAATATGACAGTCATTATCCGAATTATATCCTTCACCGACAGTATATTGATAAACTGTTGCAACAGGTGTACCGTCGTTCCCCGGATCTGTACCATACTCTTCCTTACAGCCAGTGAAGACTACGGCTGCAAGAGCAAGTAATAGTAAACTTTTAATATATTTCTTCATAACCTTTTGCTTTAATATTCAACAATGTACTTAGAATGGATATGGATCAGAGTCAGTATCTGGCTGAACAGGGTTAGGGTTTTGTGTCATACCACCATTATTATCAGCCTCTGTACCTATGAATGTCCATACCATCCAGTTAGGTAGTTCCTGAGTATTCCAACGTGCATTCTCCAAATGATTAGTACCAGCATAACTACGAATGATACCCTTGTTAAGACGCTTGATATCGAAAGTAGCGAAGCCTTCACCCCAGAGTTCCACACGACGCTGCCACCAAACCTCATTCTGGAAAAGAGAAGTACTATTATTATAATAAGCATCGGTATGCGTTCCATAGACATACTGTGGGTCACGCGTCTTAGCGAATGCCTCCAACAACACTTTTCCACGAGCCTCGTCCTGCATACCAGCAGCCTCAGCCTCTATAAGTTTCATCTCCTCAATACGCATCAAAGGAACTGACACACACCAAGCATCATATTTAACATCAGCCTTACCTGCAACATTACGGAACTTCAATGACAAGCCACCAAGACCATACTTCGCATTTTCCTTACCTGACTTATAAACACGTTCTGGATAATTAGAGTAATTCTTCAATTCATTGATAGCATTTTCCTGGGTCATGCCATCAAGAGTAAAGTCAACCCAACACTTGCGACGGAAGTCAGTTGCGGGAATAGTAGAATAAAGATGCCGGTCAATAGCCATCACACCACCATAAGAAGAAGCATAACCACCATCAAATCCACCCTCCATGATCATTACAGAGCCCCAAGAATCATCACCGTCATTTCCCTTAATGTTCGGATCAGTAGGAAGGAACCGTGTAGCAAACATCCATGAGCTGTTAGGTATATTGAAACCATTATCACGGCTCAGATACTGTGCTTCGCTCATCATCGTATACCCTTGCTGTGCCAACTTAGCATACTTCTCGGCATTTGCCCAGTCCTGCTTCTCGAGATAAGCACGTGCCTTGAGTCCATAAACTACACTTACATCAGGAGTGTACTTATCCGCTCTCTTATAATTAGCAAGATACTTCTCGGCAGTATCAAGATCCTTCAAGATAAAGTCAAAAGCCTCACCCCAAGTCATACGCTCACTATGAGTAGCCTCCTGTAATGTACGTGACTCATCAGCCTTAATGGTTGTGAGCGCATTTGCATCCACAGCATAAGGCTTTGCTGCATACATACGAACCAAGTCCAGATAGAACATGGCACGCATTGTATAAGCGATACCTGCACCCGTCATCTTTCCAGCCTCGGGCTCCTTGTAGCCTGAAGCACCGGCACTCTTGATGACGTTGTTACAATCAGTAATCCACTTATAATAGCAAGTCCATGGAAACTGCGTAATTGCATAACCTGCAGAAAGATATTTAACATTGTTATACCAAGCTGTAACACCATTATGAGCACCAGCTGGAACAATATCCTGCCCCTCTATATCACGGGTTAAGAAGAATGCTGTGTAACCAAAATCCCAGACTCTATCATTATTTGGAGAGTATGTTCTCTTACCACTGATATTTGTTGTCAGCGCACTAACCATATTATTAAAGGCACCAGGTGCTTTCGCGACTTGGTCCAGTGAGGCTGTACCACTCTGCGGTTCAACCTCCTCGATACAACTTGTAAGCATCGAAATACCTAAAGCTGCCAGAATGATTGTTGAAAATATTTTATTCATTGTCATATCTGTTTATTATTATTAAAAATGGTATTGCCAATCATTTATTAGAATGACAACTGCAAACCACCCATAACTGTGCGTACAGGTGCATAAGAGTTAACACCTGAATGAGATGTACCCTGGAAGCTGAATCGAGGATCAAGTCCCTTGCGAGCAGACCAGAAGCACAGGTTCTGTCCCTGAATATAAAGACGAATCTTGCTCAACATCAGCTTACGAGCCAGTTTTGTCGGAACACTATAACCAACAGTAAATGACTGGAAGTTAAGATACTTTGCACTTGTAAGGAAGCGTGTTGACTGTGCTGTCAAGTCTGGGTCTGTGTACATAAAGCGTGGAATATCACTGGAAGTATTGTTCGGTGTCCAAGCCTTCAGTACATCCTTAGACAGGTTAGAACCATCACCCTTTGTTCTGACATTACTCATCAATCCTGCATATCCAAAGTCATAAATCTGACCACCTAGCTGATAGTCAAACGTAGCATTAAAGTCGAAGTCATAAACTCTCAATGTAGTTGTGAAACCACCATTGGCTACTGGTAACATTTCGTGAGTATAGTTCGTAGCCTCACTCCAGTCAGTTGTTGTAAAAGAGTGCTTAGAACCAGGCTTACTACTATTTGACAACTTACCAGCCTTGAAATCCCTATAGATATCCTCATCTACCCAATAGAGAGGCTGTCCCTTCTCATTCACACCAGCGTAATCAGCCATCATACCATTATAAAGCGATTTACCCTCAGCATACCACATTGGAATGTTGAATCCAGCACTAACATCTGCCTGTGCGAAACCACCATACTGAGCAGTCTTGGTTGGATCAAGTTTCAAAGCCTTTGCACGGTTGTGAGAAATGTTTGCTGATACATTCCAAATAATATTCTTTGTACGGATAATATCACCGCCAATTGTAAACTCAACACCAGTATTGCGAATATCACCAAGGTTACCATAATAACCACGTACACCGACACTCTCAGGAACTCCCAGCCAGAAGAGCATATCTGTTGTCTTCTTTGTATAGAAGTTGAATTCACCATTCAAGCGACTCTGGAAGAGTGCAAATTCAAGACCGAGGTTGAAGTTGGTTGTTGTCTCCCAGGTAATATCAGGATTACCAATGTCAGAGAATGAAGGCAACATAGCCTTCTCACCACGTACCAAGCTATAACGGTCAATATAATTGAAATCAGGAATACCATCATTACCCTGCTGACCAACAGATACCTTAAACTTCAAGTTATCAACCCACTTAGCATTCAGGTTCTGGAAGAATTTTTCCTTGCTGACAATCCATGCGCCACCGAGACTCCAGAAGTCACCCCAGCGATTATGCTTTGCAAATCGGCTGGAAGCATCACGACGATAAGAAGCCTGCCCAAAATACTTCTGGTCATAGTTGTAGAGCAGATTAGCGAAGTAACCTTCTACATTATAAATTGTACGATAAGAATGACTATCATAACGATCCGCAAATGCATTGATTTCCTTGATATCAGGTGAGAAGCCACCACGAGCCAAAGCATCCAGATAATTATAATTAGACTTATACCACTCATGTCCCAGCATCAACTGAATATCATGCAAGCCGAAAGCCTTATGTGCATTCAATGTCTGAACATAGTTCCAACGATAACTTACACCAGCATCCTTGGTAATACGTCCCTTATCGGCAGCTGCTGCACCGATGAAAGGATTCTCATAGAAAGAGAAGCGTGTCAAGAGAAGGGTGATTGAGTTAGTTGAGTTGAACTTCAACCACGGAGCAAACGTAATATCGAAATTGAGCTGTCCCTGCAACTGGTCAAGAATCGTATTCTGCTTATTATACCTGTTTGCTCCAAGTGGGTTCCCCGTATTGAGGAAAGGACGGGCTCCGATACCAGGGAAGTTTGTAGCCGGCACACCGAAGTCATACTTCGGATGACCATAACTATCCGTAGCAATTACAGGATTTCCATTAGCATCCAGTGTACGAACATAGAGTGGATAAATAGGAGATATATACTGCGTAAAATAACCAAGATTACCTGCGTCAGTTTTTGTATTGCTCAAGTTAGGATTTGACTCACGATCAGAGTGAACGTATCCAGCATTTGCAAGAAGATGCAACCAGTCAGTAGCTTGATAGTCTGCCTTCAGACGAGCAGTAAAGCGTTCAAATCCAGAATTCTCAAGCACACCCTCCTCCTTCATATAACCAACACTTGAATAGTAGCTCATCTTAGAATCACCACCACTCACATTAACATTATACTCATGACGGAATCCCTTACGATAAGCCTCATCTTTCCAGTTGTCAGGCTGAATGTAATACTTTGTACCATTATACTCATAAGCACGACCGAGGGTAGCCTTTGGATTGAGTTTACCGTCAAGTCCTATAAGATTTTCACCAGCAGGAAGCGTATATGGATTATACTGCAGACCAAAGCTCGGATTCTCTATCAGGTTATCATTAGCCCATTTATTAGCCTGTTCATGAGACATGCCCTGCTTGTAGAAAGCATAATTGTAGAACTGAGAATAGTAAGCCTCCATGAACTCACCTGGATCCTTGAACACATCATAATCCTGAATACTACGGCTGGTGACACCCCACTTTGTCTCAACATTAATATTTGCCTTTCCTTTTCCTTTCTTTGTTGTGATAAGGATAACACCGGCAGCACCACGCGCACCATAAAGTGCAGCTGAAGAAGCATCCTTCAAAACTGTAACACTTTCGATATCATCCTGTGGGATATTACTCAAAGAAGCCGGGTAAGGAGCACCGTCAACGATAATCAACGGATCGGTTGAAGCATAGAGGGAAGCGATACCGCGGATATGGATGTCAGCGTTACCAGCACCTGGGGCACCAGACCCACCAGTTATCTGCAAGCCAGGAACCGATCCTACAAGAGCATCAGCCACATTGGTAGTAATCTTCTTTTTCAAATCGCCAGAGTTTACAACAGCAGCAGAACCTGCAAAAGAAGCCTTTGTCTGTGTACCGAAGGCAACAACCATCACCTCATCCATTACCTTACCGTCTGGATTAAGTGTAATCTTCATGTTCGCCTTAGCTGTCAACGTCTGTGTTTTCATACCAATGTAGGAAACCGTAATTTTAGATCCAGCCTTTGCAGACATAGAGAAATGTCCATCTATGTCTGTTGCTGTACCTGTCTGTGTACCTACCACAAGAATAGACGCACCAACAACAGGCAGTCCATCATCTGAGGAAACTACAGTTCCGCTAATCTCCGTTTGCGCCAGCGCAGTTCCTAAACTTAGGAATAGGCCGACTAAAAACATCATTAGTCTTTTTTCCATAAATTTTCTCTTTAATTAATATAATAAATAAACTATTTCAGACTCATACTATCAATACGTAAGGTATTACAATTTTTTTACTCTCATGGTAGGTATACTTTTTTAACACTTCACAAAGATAGTGTAGCTTTTTTAAAGTTCCAAATGAAAAAGGACATAAAAACAAACTTTTTACATTTATTAATATTTTGATTTTATGAAACGGCAGTTTATTGCATGAAAATAAATTAATTATCATATATAATAGTACCAAAAACACCATATTGTAAGCCTTACACTTTCATTCCTTATTAAAACTTAAATTACAGTATAGTATAGAGAGATTAAGAAACTTTAGAGCCAAATCTGGCATTAAATCGTAATAGTAATTATTAATATTAATCTAAACGAGCAATATCACACAATCTTTAGAGAAAGAAAATAACTTAACAAACATGCTTAGTAACAATAAAATAAGCTTTTTCTGACAGTAAGTTACACGCAAACAAATGACATATTACATAGTGTTTAGTACTCCGCACCATTGGTGCTAAGGCTTAACACGGTTGGTGCTGAGCCTTCGCACCACATGTGCGCAATGACATATGTTTAGTCCCTAATGACCGATTGGGGTTCAAAAACAGAAAGAAAGAATCCTTATAGCATATTATAAGGTATAAAGAATATATTTATTAGGGAATTGTTTACAAGACAACATAAACAATATATAAAATAATAAGAACTTAACCTTACATTTACGCTGTTAGAACCACAAATAATGTAAAGTTATCCTACTGAAGGCATGTAAAGAAAAGTGGGTCTTCAGAATTTTGGAGTGATAACAATCCGTCTAAGCTTAGGTCTCTGACGAAATGTCACACAGAGGGACGGAGAGTACGGAGGAATATCAAAGTAGGCACTGGTAGGCACGGAGGCACCGTCGGTGCGTGGAGCGACGGAGATAGTTTGCCAATTCTGTTAGCAATTTATATACAAAGCGTTCATACCAAAAGAATCATTAGAAATCTGTACGCTATACCTCCGTCGCTCTTTGTGCCATCGGCACCTCCGTGATATTGCCTTTATCTCCGTCCTCTCCGTAGCTCTGTGTGCCTTATTATATAAGCGTTTTAATTTATCACTCCATATTTCGGAAGAACCAGAAAAGTTGCAAGTCAATTGATTGAGAAGGATGGAGTCACAAACAGACTTCACTCAAAATGAATCATAAGACAAAACCCACTATAATATAGTTACCTAACAGATTGTAGGATCTTATCAGTATCTTGTCTGTCTTTGTAACTTGATGTTAGTACACAATGCTGGCGTTACAATAACAGACAAGATGCTTGACAATACAACAAAATCAGTTTAGAAACATATACTCAATTAGGCTTAGAAGTCAAAAGAGAGCTGACCATCACCCAAAAGGTTATAGCTTTTGCGATGATAAGGCGTAATACCATGCTCACGAATAGCCTGACGATGCTTTTTTGTTGGATATCCCATATTTGACTGCCAGTCATACTGAGGATATTCCTCAGCCAAAGAGAGCATATAGTCATCACGATAAGTCTTGGCAAGGATAGAGGCAGCTGCAATGGAAAGATACTTCCCATCCCCTTTTACAATGGTTGTTGAAGGTAAGTCATGATAAGGCTTAAAGCGATTGCCATCAACGATAACAGCTTCTGGACGTACCTTCAATTGGTCCAACGCTCGATGCATTGCCAAGAAAGAAGCATTGAGAATATTTATCTTGTCAATCTCTTCAGGCGTAACGATACCCACAGCCCATGCAATAGCATCTCGCTCAATATCCTCGCGAAGTGCATAACGTTTCTTAGCCGTCAGCTTCTTTGAATCGTTTAACAACTCATTCTGATAATCGAATGGGAGAATAACAGCAGCTGCATAGACACTTCCAGCGAGGCATCCTCTGCCCGCTTCATCGCAACCAGCCTCTATAAGATCTTCATAATAATGACTTTTCAGCATGAGTAATAAGTTTTAAACGTTAAAGAACCTTTCAAATTAATTTTATATAACAAATATTTTTCGGGGAGTGAACATTCCTTGCACAGTGCTCAGCTACTTTTGCATACGTAAACCAAAGAATGGTTTTTACACCTTTTTATATATAGCAACAATTAAAGAACAAAGAATATGAAAAAAGAATTGATTCTCACAGAACGTAACACATCGTACAACGAGCTTAGCCGTTTCTTCACAGACGCTGCTGCATGGTTACAAACTCCATTGGAGTGGCTACGTAACTATTACGGTTCAGTACTCGAAAGGGAAGTAAGTAGCAAGCAGGCTTCGTACATCACGCAAGCTCAGTTGGCTTTTATTCTGACTATATTCCCTATCGCCTCATCATTACTATTACAAGGAGTATTCCTTACTTGGTTTTTCTTCAGCCTTTATAAGTGCAAGAAAGGGTAAGAACTCTGCCATATACCCTGTATATCTGCAAGCAAACAGGCGTTCATAAGCGTAATGAAACGCATATAAACGCCTGTTTACTTTTATCTTTCTCCTTAAAACATCATTGCAATACGCTTGATGCCTGCTACCAAAGAATCGACTTCCTCACGTGTATTATACAAACCAAAGGAGGCACGGACAGTACCGAGGATACCAAGACGGTCCATCAAAGGTTGTGCACAATGATGACCCGTACGGACAGCTATACCTAACTGGTCGAGCAATGTTCCGAGGTCCATGTGGTGAATATCACCTACATTGAAACTAATAACGGCATCACCGCAGTCATTGCGATGTCCATAGATGTGCATACCCTCTATCTCTCGAAGCTGCTGAAGTGCATAACGTGTGAGGTCCTGCTCATGAGCAAGGATGTTATCCATACCCAAAGAAGTAACATAGTCGAGTGCTGTCGCAAGTCCATGCGTTGCGATATAATCAGGTGTTCCTGCCTCAAACTTCAAAGGTGGGCATTCAAAGGTTGTCTTCGTAAAGCTGACATGCTCTATCATTTCACCACCGCCTTGATACGGAGGTAGTCTATCAAGCCACTCTTCTTTACCGTAAAGAACACCCACACCCGTAGGTCCATACACCTTATGACCACTGAAAGCAAGAAAATCGCAATCTAAGTCTTGCACATCAACGGCAAAGTGAGGAACACTTTGCGCACCATCCACAACAACAGGTACTCCGTGTTCGTGGGCAATACGAATCATCTCCTTTACAGGATTAACTGTGCCAAGAACATTACTTACCTGCGTTACGCTAACAAGTTTTGTACGTTCGGTGAAGAGTTTTTCATATTCTTCAAGCTGAAGTTCACCCTCATCGGTCATCGGAATAACCTTTAACACAATACCCTTACGCTGTTCTTGTAGCTGCCAAGGCACAATGTTTGAGTGATGTTCCATGGTAGAAACTATCACTTCATCACCCTCCTTCATACAGCCTTCAACAAAACTGGAAGCAACGAGATTCAAACTCTCTGTCGTACCACGTGTAAAGACAATCTCAGTTGTTGAACGAGCATTGATAAACTTCCGCACCGTCTCACGTGCTGCCTCATGCAAGTCAGTAGCCTGTTGTGACATCCAGTGTACACCACGGTGCACATTAGCATTTACATTGAGGTATTCTTCCTGCATAGCATCCAACACACAGAGCGGTTTCTGTGTGGTAGCACCATTATCAAGATAAACCAATGGTTTACCATAGACGGTGCGTGAAAGAATTGGGAAATCTTCCCTGACTTTATTTATATCGTACATCTTTATTATTGGGCTAATTGGGCTAATTGGGCTAATTAGCCTAATAAGCCCAATCAGCCCAATACCAAATTACTTACACAAATCGCAACCTTCGCACTTATCAAGCTCGCCACGGAAACGCTTCTCTACCAAATGGTGGAGACGATCGCGCAATGGCTCAAGTTCCATCTTGTCGATTACCTCATTGATAAAGGCAAACTCAAGGAGGAGCTTTGCTTCCTTCTTGTCGATACCACGCTGCTGCATATAGAAAAGTGCAGCATCATTGAGCTGTCCAACCGTTGAGCCATGATTACACTGAACATCATCAGCATAAATCTCAAGCATTGGCTGGGTAAACATACGAGCTGTCTTGCTGGCGCAAAGGTTACGATTGTTCTCCTGTGAAAGTGTCTTCTGAGCTCCCTTGCGAACAAGAACACGACCAGCAAAAGCACCCACTGCATTCTCATCAAGCACGTACTTATACAGTTCGTTACTTGTACAATGAGGTACTTGATGATCGATAAGCGTATTGTTATCAACATGCTGGCTCTTATCAGCTATCACACAACCATTACAGAAGCATTCGCTACCCTCTCCCTTAAAAACAAGGTCGAGCATATTACGAGTAACTCCATTATGCAATGTAATGACATTGTGGCTTGCACGTGAATCACGCTGCTGTTCGATATATACATTCGATACGCGTACATTCTTTGCATGAGTTTCCTCAAGACAGTTTAACTCAAGATTGGCATTCGCACCTACATAGGCTTCGATTACCTGTGTAGCAAGGAAGTTACGGTCGTCAGCAGCATGGTCACAGAAGAGGAACTGAGCCTTAGCACCTTCTTCAAGAACAATGAGTACTCGACGATTGACCATCAAGTCAACATCTGCACGGAGTATATTGATTACCTGTATAGTACGTTCAAGCTGCACATTCTTAGGCACATAGATAAAGAGACCATCTTGTGCAAGCATTGTATTCAATGCTGTTATAGCATCTGCCTCAGTATTGGCAAGACGACCATAGTACTTCGCAACCAACTCTGGACGTTCAATTGCTACACGGTTCAAACTGTCAACAATGATACCTTCACTCAGTTTTGCCTTTGGAAGTGCCTTACTGTAGAACTGATCATTAACTACGAAATAGAGAGAAGTGCTGAGATTTGGCACGTCGCACTTAAAGGTCTCATAAGGATTAACAGGAATCTCGAGACGGTTGAGATTCAATCCATAGTCAGGTTCAAAGAGCTTCTGCATATCCGTATACTTATAGCGTTCCACCTTCTTGGTAGGAAAACCTTGCCGACGGAAGTCTTCAAAAGCCTTATCGCGTACCTCATTAAGCACAGGTGCAGCATGCTGTTTGATGAGTTGCTGCGCCTCTGCATAGAGGTCTATATATTGTTTTTCGCTTTGCATTGTAATTTCTTTTTGGAGGTTTTATCTAAAGGATTCGAGGCTAAAACAACTCTCAAGCCATCGATTAATCCTTTGCATCAACCTCTTCCTTTATCCAATCGTAACCGCGTTGCTCAATCTCCTTAGCAAGTTCAGGACCTGCAGTCTTCACAATACGACCCTTATAAAGCACATGGATAACATCAGGCTTAATCATATCTAACAGACGCTCATAGTGGGTGATAACAATAGCTGAAGTAGTTTCATTGTGCATCTTATTTACACCCTCAGCTACAATACGCATAGCATCAACATCAAGACCAGAGTCTGTCTCATCAAGAATACTGAGCTTTGGCTCCAACATTGCCATTTGGAAAATCTCGTTGCGCTTCTTCTCACCACCAGAGAAACCTTCGTTTACACTACGACGAGAGAGTGTTGAGTCCATACCAACTAACTGACGTTTCTCACGCATGAGTGCCATAAACTCAGCAGCCTTCATTGGTTCTAATCCTTCATAGGCACGCTTTGCATTGATAGCAGCCTTCATGAAGTTAGTCATACTTACACCAGGTATCTCTACTGGATACTGGAAAGATAAGAAGAGTCCCTCATGTGAACGGTCCTCAGGCTTCATCTCCAAGAGATTCTTGCCATTAAACAATGCCATACCATCAGTTACCTCATAGAGAGGATTACCTGTAAGTACTGCACTCAGTGTTGACTTACCAGAGCCATTAGGACCCATAATAGCATGAATCTCACCATCTTTAATTGTGAGGTTGATGCCTCTTAATATTTCTTTACCTGCGATGGTTGCATGCAGGTTTCTTACTTCTAACATATTATCTTTGCTTTATTTATTCTTCACTAAAAATATATTGACGAAATCTAACAACGTGTCGAATATGAAATCAGAGGTATGATACTCACCACGAGCCATCTTCTCCGCTTTCTCTTGCGCTCTCTGCTCTTCAAAAAGCGATGGAGAAGCGTCATTATGACCGAAGAAGGACTTTGATTTCTTCTTATAAGGAGGAATATCCTTTATGAAATCAGACCCCGTTACTGTACGAAAGAGACGAGGGTCATAAGGCGTTGGTTCAACGACATTGCCCATTACTGAATGACAACTGCCTATTGACTCCTTTTTTACTTGTTCAGCAATAAGATACTTCTGCCACGGCTTTAACTGCCATGACTGAGCTTGAAGCATTATTGTTAGCAGCAAGCCAAACGTTATAAGTATGACCCTTCGCATATTCCGTGTTTAGTTATATTACCCTACTGTTCCTTCCAACGTTACTGAGAGAAGTTTCTGAGCTTCAACAGCAAATTCCATTGGAAGCTTATTGAGTACGTCCTTAGCATAACCATTGACAATCAAACCAACGGCATCTTCAGTAGGAATACCACGCTGATTGCAATAGAAAAGCTGATCTTCACTGATCTTAGAAGTGGTAGCTTCATGCTCTACAATGGCTGTATCATTATGAATATCCATATAAGGGAAGGTGTGAGCACCGCAGTCTGAACCTAAGAGAAGAGAGTCACAACTTGAATAGTTGCGAGCGTTCTCCGCATTGGCTGTAGCACGTACCAAACCACGGTAAGAGTTTTGGCTATGACCAGCAGAGATACCCTTAGAGATGATTGTACTCTTGGTATTCTTACCCATGTGAATCATCTTCGTACCCGTATCAGCCTCTTGGTAGTTGTTTGTTACAGCAACAGAATAGAACTCTGCTTGTGAGTTATCACCCTTCAACACACAAGAAGGATACTTCCAAGTAATAGCCGAACCTGTCTCTACCTGTGTCCATGACAGCTTTGAGTTTACTCCACGAAGTTCACCACGCTTTGTAACAAGGTTCAAGACACCACCCTTACCGTTCTCATCACCTGGATACCAGTTCTGAACAGTAGAGTATTTTACTTCTGCATTGTCCAAGACAACGATTTCAACTACTGCTGCATGCAACTGATTCTCGTCACGCATAGGAGCAGTACAGCCCTCAAGATAGCTAACATACGAATCATCATCAGCTACAATCAATGTACGTTCAAACTGACCTGTATTAACCGCATTGATACGGAAATACGAACTAAGCTCCATTGGACAGCGAACTCCCTTAGGAATATATACAAAGGAGCCATCACTGAACACCGCAGAGTTGAGTGCTGCAGAGTAGTTATCACGATAAGGAACAACACTTCCAAGATACTTACGTATCAAATCAGGATGCTCCTGAACTGCCTCACCAATAGAGCAGAAGATGATACCCTTCTCAGCCAACTGCTTCTTAAAGGTAGTCTTAACTGACACTGAGTCCATAATGGCATCAACTGCCGTACCACTCAAAGCCAGACGCTCTTCCAAAGGGATACCTAACTTATCAAAAGTCTTTGCTAACTCTGGATCCATCTCCTTGTTCTTAGGCTTCTTCGCCAATGGATCAGCATAATAGGAGATATCCTGCAGATGTAATTCTGGCAAATGCAAGTGTCCCCACGTTGGTATAGGGAGTGTCTGCCAGTAACGGAAAGCCTTCAAACGAAAATCGAGGAGCCACTCTGGTTCCCCTTTCTTCTGCGAAATAAGTCGAACGACATCTTCGTTCAGACCTTTCGGAATGACCTCCGTATGTACATCAGTCGTAAAGCCAAACTCATATTTTTGCTCTGCGACCTTCTTTACAAATTCATTATTCTTGTTCTCAGACATTTGTTTTTGTGATTAAAGAGAAGAAGGTTACTTAAGAATTAGAGGGAGTTAGACGACTTAAAGTCAATACTTTCATTTACTATATATCTTTTCATCTCTAACGTTTAGCCCATCCTAATACACTCTTTATCTTTCTTATACCTACTGTTTGACTCACTTAAACCTATCGTTTATATTCATCCAACAATGAGTTCTTAGTTCCCACCGTCTCTATTCTCAATACTTATATACACTCTATGAACATACAATATGTATGCCACAAAGCCCAATGGCAACATTTGTTACCACGAAGAAAAACCGCCTTTACTCCTTTGATGGAGAAAAGACGGTTTTTATATTACAATTTCTGTTCAACCTCAATCTCCGTGAAGGTTTCAATGATATCACCTACCTGTAAATCATTGTAATTGACAAGTGAGATACCGCATTCAAGTCCTGTAGCGACCTCCTTCACATCATCCTTATAACGCTTCAAAGCATCAATAGGAGCTGTATGGATAACGATACCGTCACGGACTACGCGACCCTTATCCTTGCTGTGAACCTTACCTTCAGTAACCATACCACCGGCAACAGTTCCAACCTTGGAAATCTTGAAGACTTGCTTAACCTCAAACTGACCAGTGACAATCTCTTTCTTCACCTTGTCAAGCATGCCCACCATCGTTGACTTAACATCGTCAATAGCGTCATAGATGACAGAGTAAGTATTGATTTCTACACCCTCACGGTCAGCCAAGCGACGTGCATCAGCAGAAGGACGAACTTGGAAACCAACGATGACAGCATCAGAAGCAGATGCCAACATAACGTCGTTCTCAGAAATCTGACCTACAGCCTTACTGATAACGTTAACATTAACCTTCTCAGTTGACAGCTTGATGAATGAGTCTGACAATGCCTCGATAGAACCATCAGTATCACCCTTCACAATGATATTCATCTCATGGAACTCACCACGAGCGATTCGGTGAGAGATATCAGACAAGGTAAGACGAGTCTGTGTACGCAAGCCCTGCTCACGCTGTAACTGCTCACGCTTATTAGCAATCTCACGTGCCTCCTGCTCAGTCTCCATAACATGGAAGGTATCACCAGCTGTAGGTGCACCATTCAGACCGAGGATGATTGCAGGCTCTGCTGGTCCAGCACTCTCAATACGCTGGTTACGCTCATTGAACATAGCCTTGATACGACCCCATGAAGTTCCAGCGATAACGTTATCACCAATCTTCAACGTACCATTAGACACAAGAACCGTACTAACATAACCACGACCCTTATCAAGTGATGACTCAATGATAGTACCTGTAGCCTTACGGTTAGGGTTAGCTTTAAGATCCATCATATCAGCCTCAAGAAGAACTTTATCAAGAAGTTCGTTCACTCCGATTCCCTTCTTAGCACTGATTTCTTGACACTGATACTTACCACCCCACTCTTCAACGAGCAGATTCATCTGTGACAAGTCTTCACGAATCTTATCAGGATTAGCTCCTGGCTTATCAATCTTATTGATAGCGAATACCATTGGTACACCTGCAGCCTGTGCATGTGCAATAGCCTCCTTGGTAGTAGGCATGACTGAGTCGTCCGCAGCAATGATGATAATCACGATATCGGTAACCTGTGCACCACGAGCACGCATAGCAGTAAATGCTTCGTGACCCGGAGTATCAAGGAAAGTAACCTTACGGCCATTCTCCAATGTTACACTATAAGCACCGATATGCTGGGTAATACCACCTGCCTCACCAGCAATCACATTCGTGTTACGGATATGGTCGAGCAAAGAAGTCTTACCATGGTCAACATGACCCATGACAGTCACGATTGGAGCACGTGAAACGAGATCGTTCTCATCATCCTCCTCTTCACTAACAGCTTCCTGTACTTCAGCACTTACATACTCTGTCTTAAAGTCGAACTCATCAGCAACAAGATTAATCGTTTCTGCATCAAGACGCTGATTGATAGACACCATAATACCGACAGACATCAAAGTAGAGATGACATTTGTTACAGGAACGTTCATCATTGTTGCCAACTCAGAAACAGTAACAAACTCTGTCAACTTCAATATCTTACTTTCCTTGCGCTCTGCCTTAGCCTCTGCATTCAGACGCTCCTGAACAGCATCACGCTTTTCCTTACGGTACTTAGCACCCTTCTTATTCTGACTCTTGCTTGTCAAACGTGCAAGTGTCTCCTTTACCTGGCGTGCTACTGCCTCATCATCAACCTCTAAAGGTTTCTGATTACGATTGCGGTTCTTCTTACCCGCATTCTTGTTGCCACCGCCATTGTTGTTATTGCCTTTCTTACCCTTCTGGTTCTGCTGCTGATTAGCGGCAGCATTGATATCAACACGCTCCTTATTAATACGAACGCGTTTCTTCTTGCCCTGACCATTACCTTGACCAGCCTTCTCTTCACGCTCTTTACGGCGTTCCTCCTTACTCTTCTTCTTAGGGCGGGTACTCTGATTCAAAGTGCTGAGATCAATTTTACCCAAGACATTCACCTTAGGTGTATTTAAGATTTTCTTCTCATTCTTGGTCTGGAACAAGCCATTATCTTTCTTCTCCTCTACAGCAGCAGGTTCAGCTGGAGTATTAGTAGCTGCAGGTTCTGTCTGCACCTTAGGTTCAGCCTTTACTTCATCCTTAGCCACAGGAGTTTCATTCTTTTTAGGCTCAGCCTTTACCTCAACAGGTTTCTCAACCTTTGGGGCAACTGGTTTAGCCTCTTCTTTATTTACAGCAGGCTTCTTGCTTGCATCATGTTTCTCTACCTTTTTCTTCTCCTCTGCAGGTTCTACGGCAGCAGCAGGGATAGGTTTGTTCTCAACAGGAGCAGCAGTTTTCTTGACAGCTGGTTTATTCAGCTGATCAAGGTCTATCTTTCCGACTGGTTTATACTGCTGACGCTCAGCCTTCATGACTGCTTCGCCTTTATGCTCTGCTGAGTTTTTCTTCTCCTTAGTCTTCTTCTGCAAAAGCTTAGCAGCGTCCTTCTTTACCTCCTTATCATTATTGAAGGCATCTACGAGAGCGTTATACTGACCCTCGCTTAGCTTGAAGTTAAGCTCGTTCTTCACCTCGCCTAACTCAGGCTTCTTCTCTAAGAACTCCACTGCCGTTTGGAGTCCTATATTCAATTCACGAATTGCTTTGTTTAATCTGATGCTCATTAACTTTATTTTTCGGTGTAGGGTGTTGGTTGTTGATATGCCTTTTGGTAGAGAGGGGTTCCGAACATGGAGTTGCTGAATAGTCACACCCGTTAGCTTTCAGTCAACAGCCATCACCCACCAACCAATCACCTTTTACTGTTCAAACTCTGATCTCAATACGTTCAACACGCTATCAACGGTCTCTTCCTCCAAGTCTGCCTTTTCAATCAGCATCTCACGTGGAGCGTTGAGTACCTGGCGCGCTGTGTCAAGTCCGATACCCTTAATGGCATCGATAACCCACTGATCGATTTCATCAGAGAACTCATCCAAGTAAATATCCTCCTCTGCATTCTGTTCGTCAAGCTCACGGAATACGTCGATGGTATAACCTGTCAGCATACTTGCTAACTTGATATTCATACCGCCACGACCAATCGCAAGACTTACCTCCTCTGGCTGCAAGTAAACCTCAGCCTTCTTATTCTCCTCGTCAACTGTCAAACTGCTCACCTTTGCTGGAGCGAGCGCACGCTGAATAAAGAGCTTCGTATTTGCTGTCCAATTAATAACGTCGAGATTCTCGTTGCATAGTTCACGAACGATACCATGAACACGGCTACCACGTACACCAACACAAGCGCCTACTGGGTCGATACGCTCATCAAAGCTCTCAACTGCAATCTTTGCACGCTCACCAGGCATACGAGCAATCTTACGAATAGCTATCAAACCATCGTTGATTTCAGGTACTTCTGCTTCAAGCAGACGTTCAAGAAACTCTGGCGCAGTACGTGAGAGGATAATCTTTGGATTGTTATTCTCATTATCAACACGATGAATCACCGCACGAACAGTCTCGCCCTTACGATACTGATCACGTGGAATCTGCTCACCCTTAGGGAGAATCAGTTCATTGTTCTCTTCGTCAACAAGCAGAACCTCACGCTTCCAAGTTTGATAAACCTCACCAGAGATAATCTGACCAACGCGATCCTTATACTTGTTATAGAGAGAGTCATGCTCCAGCTCAAGAATTTTAGAAGCCAAAGTTTGACGAAGGTTCAAGATTGCACGGCGACCGAACTTATTAAAGTCTACCTCCTCACTAACATCCTCACCTACCTCATAGTCTGACTCTATCTTACGTGCATCTGTAAGGCTAATTTCTTTATTCTCATCCTCAACCTCGCCATCAGCCACAACCACACGGTTACGGTGAATCTCGAAGTCGCCCTTATCAGGGTTTACAATCACGTCGAAGTTTTCGTCACTACCGAAAATCTTAGCGAGCACATTGCGGAAGCTCTCTTCCAAAACACTCACCAACGTAGTACGATCGATGCTCTTGGTGTCTTTAAACTCCTTGAAGGTCTCGATCATATTCGGACGTTCTTCTTCTATTTTTCTTGCTGCCATAGCTTTACTTGAAACTTATTATGTATTTTGTATATTTTACTTCATCCATCTTGTACGCATGGTCTACGTCCATCTTCACAGGACGCTTCTTACCTTCCACTTGTACCTTCTCATTGACTGCAACAACAAAGTCGTTGCCATCAACGCTCTTCAATACGCCTTTGACTTTCTTTCCGTCCTTACCGAGTACCTCAACCTCCTTACCAATGAAGTTCAGATACTGCTGAGGAACTTTGAAAGGCTGACCCAATCCTGCAGAACCTACCTCAAGTTCGTAATCCTCCTCATCACGTGAGAGGCGATCTTCGATATACTTGCTCAACTCTACACAATCTTCAATCCACACACCATCGGCATGGTCAATCTCAACGACAATCTTGTCGTCAGAACTGATTTGAATGTCAACCAGGAAGTATTCCTTACCTTCCAGCCACTCGTCAACGAGACTTTTTACAACGTTTTTATCTATCATAAGTGTTTTAATATGAAAAATGAGGGACTATTAAAAGCCCCTCATTCCTCTGAACGTTTGCAAAGTTACAAATATTTTCGCCACATTCCAAATGTTTTACGGCTTTTTTATCAGTATACAAGCGATTTAGACGAACTCTAACTAAGACTTTTTCACCTCAAAGGGACTACACGAAATTATTTTTTTTTATAAAGATAATTCGACAATTGTACTCTCTGAATTTCCTAATAACAAAACACTTCTTATTTATTTTTGGTTTTACAACACTTTTCTCACAGTAAATTACATTCCGTTCAACTATATATAGCATCGTATTTAACCCTCAACACCAATGGTGTTTACCAACAGCACCACACGTGCTGACCACTAACACAACAACAGAAAACAGGGAAATGCTTACAAGGCAGCACTAACAAAAAAATGAAAACCATACTAATAAAAATAAGGCTTATAAGTTCCAAACAAACCTATAAGCCTTAATTCTTTCTATAAAGTTCCCTTTATTTCGCCTTTGATTTCTTCTTATTATCAACAGCTACATTGCTTGCAGGTTCAAGCTTAACTAATGGCTGAACAACAACGGGCTGCAAGAGTTTCTTATACTCTGCTGGATTCTGCAAGATTTCCACAGCCTTCTTCCACTGCTTATCAAATTGCAGACTATTCTCTAAGGAGCCTTTCTGATAATAATAAGCTGAAACGAGGTCACTCGTCAACACTTTTTTTAGTGTCTGCTTGTTATAATCGAGGTCTTTGGCAAGGTTATGATTCAGCTTCTTCTCTAAGGCATCGAACTCACCTTTCGCATCATCATAATAGCCTTCAAATTTAGCTAACTTAACAAGGTTCTCCAAGTATTTCTTACTTTCACGGTCATACTTGAAACCACTCTTCAACACTGCTTGCTTGAAGTCTTCGAAATCAGCATCTGAAATAACAAATGTCTTTGCAGGACCAATTGTAGGATGCTTCTTCAAATACTGCAACTCCCAATTCCACATTACCTCTGTTGAATCGCGTCCAGAAGAAGCAAGATAAAAAGCAATGTTTGGTAGAGAGTCTGGACGCACTTCAACATCTGGCTTGATACCACCACCATCACGCACCTCACGTCCGTTTGCCGTGTGGAACACATGTGTTAGCGAGTCTGGTACATGCTCGGTATATCCGCCATTTGCATGCTTATAGTTGATTGCTTGAATACAGCGTCCGCTTGGAATATAATACTTACTTGACGTTAGTTTTAAGTTTCCATTATAAGGAAGGTCCATTGACACCTGCACAAGTCCCTTACCGTATGTACGTGTACCGAGAACTATTGCACGATCAAGATCCTGCAGACTACCACTGGTAATCTCACTGGCACTCGCTGTCTCATCATTCACCAACACAACAATCGGCATAACGGTGTCAATAGGTTCAACTGTCGTCTTATACTCTTTGTTTGCACGTTCCATCTTACCCACTGTCTTCACCAAAGTAATACCCTTTGGTACAAACATATTTACGATGTTAACCGCTTCTTGTAAACTACCGCCACCATTGTTACGAAGATCAAAGACAAGCGAAGTCATACCCTGCTTTTTCATATCAAGGAATGCACGACGTACGTCCTTAGCACAACCCGTAGTGAAAGAGTTAAGATTCAGATATCCCACTCCACCATCCTGTACACCATAATAAGGTACGGCAGGGAGCTGAATAGAACGACGAGTAATCTTAAACTTCATCTTCTTATTCACTGACGGACGCTGAATAGTCAGGATAAAGGTTGTACCAGCATCGCCACGTAGATGATTGCTGACGTATGCAACATCCTTCCCCACCATTGACGAATCGCCAATAGCAAGGATGACATCACCCTTCTTCAAACCAACTTCCGCAGCAGGCATATTCTCGTATGGCTCATCAATCACCGTATTCTTCAATAAGAAATTATAACGAATCAATGCACCGACACCTGCATACTTACCCGAAATCATCAAGTCGAGGTCTTTCACCTTCTCCTCTGGGTAATAAATTGTATAAGGGTCGAGCGAACGGAGCATGTAATTGATACCCGTCCCGATTACCTCGTCGGCATTAAGGCTATCAACATACATCAAGTCAAGATACTTGTAAATAGCCGAAAAAGTCTCAAGATTCTTTGCGACATTGAAGTTATGCTCCTTCTCCGCAGTGCTTTGTGCCATAACAGACCCACTGAAAGTTAGCAACCAGAGTCCGAAAGCCAAAAACAATTTTCTCATTATATATTATATCTGTTTGTTGTTTAATGTTCTTATAACGGGACAAAAGTACATTATTATAATGGAAAACACGCCTTAATGACAACGAAAATAAAGAAAATTACGATTTTCTTGAAATTTTCTTCAAAAACATTTGGCAGTTTCAAAGAAACATACTACCTTTGCAACCGCTTACAAGAAATAAGCAATACAAACTGCTTCAGTAGCTCAGTTGGTTAGAGCACCTGACTGTTAATCAGGGGGTCGTTGGTTCAAGCCCATCCTGGAGCGCATCAAAAGGAATTACGAAAGTAATTCCTTTTTTTGTTTTATAACTTTCAAGAGCTTTTGATAAGATTATTAAGAATTTCTAAATTAGCTCTTATTAGCCTAATTAGGCTAATAAGGCTAATAAGCCCAACATAATAAAAGAAAAATAGGAAAAAGGAAAAGAAAAAGGGTGTATGCTCTCCTTTTTAAGAAGACTCATACACCCACTATTATATGTAAGTCTGAAAAGTTGCTCTTACTTTGAGCGCCAGAGACCATGGAGGTTGCAGTACTCACGTGCGTAAACCTCTGTTGCATCAGTCTTAAACTCAGCTACTGGACGGTCTGTTGGCTCGAGATACTTGCGGAGAACCTCGTTGTTGTTAGTTACCAACTCAATCCAAAGGATAGAGTGAGCCTCTGTCATTGGATGCTCAACCTCACCAACAGTTACGCGGTAGCCACCTTCAATCTTCTCAACAACGGGTACGTGCTTCTCGGTAGCAGCATCAGTAGTATTCTCAACTACATGCTCCATGCCAGCAACACCACACTCACCGCCTACCAATACTTCAACGATCTGACCACTCTCTGAACACTTATATAATTCGTTTCTCTTTGCCATAATAAATTATTTCTTTAATGTTATGTCTGCAAAGATATATCTATTTTCCGAGAGAAACAAAAGTTTCCTTTGTAAATATTACAAGTTTTACATTATTTAAGACTTCGTTTACTATAATAGTTGCTTATCAATTACGAATCTTCTTACATTACTTTCATTCGAAAAGCTTTGTTTACTACACCCTATTCCACCATATTTTCCCATTGTAATGATGCCCAACACCAATGGTGTTAACGCCCAGCACCAATGGTGCGAACTATGAGCACATCATGTGCGGAGGGCCAAACACAATACAAGTCATTGTATAAATAAGCACAATATAACCTTAGCAAAGACTTATAAAATAAAAAGTAAGCCTCCTTAATTTAATAAGAAGACTTACTTTCTCAATGTCACTACGCATCTAAACAAAAGAGATTACGTAAATAAGAGTATGCTATTTTTCTTTTTATCTGGTAGCTTTTCTTATTTTACAACAATCTTCTTGCCTGCATGAATATAAACACCACGCTGCGTAGGCTTGCCAGTGAGTCGCTGACCGGAGAGCGTATAGTAATATTTATCAGCCTTACTCTGCTGAGCATCAGCTTCAACTCCCTCAATGCCCGTTACCGTTTCCGTTACATTGTTGATAGTATATTTACCGTTTTCCTTTGTTGATGAAACTTCAAAGTAAGACGTTTTCTTCACACGTTCGATATCCATAGTCTGATTAGCACTGGCATTTGAAGCCGTACCAATACTAAACACAAAGTTCACATAGTCATCAGCTTTTGTGAGCGTATAGTCCTTATAGAACCAAGTCTTACCATTCAGGGTTGTCTTTGAAGTAACCTTATCACCCGGCCACGACGTTGCTGTATGCGTACCGCCCCATGAATGATAGTTCACGTATGAGTTCCAACCCACCTGATCAGTATTCACATAGACACGGATTGTCTCTGGCGTGTAAGGAGCAGTAGCAGCTATCTTATAGCTACGAGTGATAACCTTACCCACAACACCACCTGCCAACAATGCCACCTTCAAGGTTGTCTCGCCCTCAGGAAGGGTTATCTCTGTTCCAGAAGCCACCTGCGTGCTATTTGCCGTTGGTGTTGTGCCATTCGTTGTATAAACAAGTTTAGCCCCAGCATTGGCAGACACCGCAGTTAGTTTAACCTTTAAGTTCTCTACTTCATACTGACCACTCGCCTTATCAACCCAAGGGGTCTCTGCATCATTAGTCAAATAATAAGCATAGTGATAACCACTCAAGAGTTTTGTATAACGTGAAGTAGGGACTACCAATTGATTGGCATTAGTACCCACAACCACCAAAAGTTTACCATTTGTACCCGTAACAACATTCGCATAATAGCCAGTAGAAGAACGATAGACCTGATAACTGCTCGTATTCGTTATACCAGCTAACTTGCGGGCATCAATCATTGCCTTTATTTCCTTTGGATAAGCGAGGTAATGAGTATAGAAAACACAAGGAGTTCCGGGCATTGCCAACAAGTAAGCATTGGCTGCAAGTGTATCTTTTCGGATAGGGTCTGGGCTGTAACCGCTCGTTGTTCCTCTGTCTTGAACATCATGATTCTCAACGAAGGTAACGGCATACTGCTTATAAGCACCACTGCCAACATTGAGTCCCGTTGGTCTGTTGTCACTAAGCACCGCCCAGTTGTTCTGGTTAATAGCATCACGAACAGCATAGCGGAAAGCAAAGTCGAAGGCTGCACTCTTCTTACCCGTGGCGTCAATCCACGCCTTTACAGTATTCGCATTGCCATCCCAAAACTCACCTACCGAGTACTTTACGTTTGCTGCTGTATTATAATCACCAACATGAGAAGCACCAAATCCCTTCACCATATCATATCGGAAACCAGCATAACCGAGGTCATTAAGCAAGAAAATTTCGTATGCCTTAACAATCTTCTGTACGTTACCACTCTTGTGATCAAGGTCGCGCATACCACCCCAACCTTCACCTTCGTCATTGTTCTGACTAAGTTGAGTGCCCGTTTTTCTTGCTTCTGTAGCAGCTTTTCCACCGTCATCATCAGCACAAACATCCGTAGAAAGGTTCTGATAAGTCACTCCCTTATATACTTCTGCAGGGAAACCAAACCATCCATTATTTGTTCCATGATGGTTTATAACCACATCGGCAATCGTACCAATCTGCTTATTTTTAAAGGTAGTAATCATACTCCTCAACTCCGCTTCCGTACCGAAAGTAGAGTTCTGATTAAAGTAATAGAGCGGATCATAGCCCATTGACTTCGTTGCGGCAGCCTTGCCACTCTGTGGAACCCATACAAGGTCGAAGTAACCAGAGAAGTCATTTGCCTTCTTCTCCAATACAGTCCACTGCGAATCATCAAATGAATCCCAATAAAAACCTTGTAGCATTACGCCACCATAATTAGCAGGCCAACCCTGTGCCATCGTGCAAAGGGAGAGCCCTAAGGCATATAAAAATGCGAGTTTACGTTTCATATAGATTTCGTTTTTAGTTGTTTACAGTCTATGCGTACAAAGATACCAATTAAACAAACACAAAACTTACAAACAGTTGCGTACTTTCTTATTTTATAATGCAATCGTTTGCACCTTTACCCCCAAAAAAACAAGTCCATACTAACTATACCTACCTTTCAAATATACTATAATCCCAAATCAGTCATTAGACCACAATATGTATAATTCTTATTACTATGGTATTGTTTCCTAACATCTTTTATTTTCTTATCGGCATCTTGTCTGCCTTTATAACTTGACGTAGCCCGCTACGCCTGCGTTACAAAGCCAAACAATCTGCTCGATAATAAAACAAAATATGTTTAGGATCTAATGACAGATTTGGGATAAAAAAGAAAGAGTGTACCAACATCATGTCGGCACACTCTTATCATTTTACCTAAATTCAAGTAATTAAGGAGCTGTCTCCATTGTGCAATAAGACTTCGTATCACACGAGAGATAGAGCTTAATATTATACTTACCAGCTGCAACATTGATGTTACCACCCTTGAAAGTAATATCAGTCAATGAGCCACCCCAGTCTAACACCCAATCATTGTTAGCACGGAACTTCATCTCACCAGCTGTCAGTGTAATGCCCTTAATCTCCCAACACTTCTCAGTAGCATTGTAGGTCATTTCCTGATCGCTGCTCCAGCCACCTGCTGTTGCAGAACCAATAACACCAACACGACTAATAGCTGTGTAGGTCAATGCCTGTGATGTGAGGTCAACATCTACCTTATAGAATCCTGCTGGCTCAGTCATCACGATATTGCTACCCTTCTCTACGAGGCCAGTACCATAGTCAGTACCATTCCAATCCTGCTGCGTTGCAAACTTAAAGCCATTCTGGTTGAGATACATAAAGCCAGTGTACTTACCATCAGCAGCTGCGCTATAAAGCGGATTGCTGAATGACCAGCCATTAGCATCGCCTGACATATAAAGATACTGAGTGAAAGCTGGTGCAACACAAGTTACATTTGCAGTCACACTCTGTGAAAGACTAAAACCCTCACCACGAAGCAACTTAACTTTATCAGTCACTGTAACAGGCACCTGATGCTGGTCACCATTCTTACCATAGAGGCTCTCTACGGCAGAAACAAGTTCTGTACTCTTAACCTTACCGCTCTTACTTGCGTTGAGGGTAGTCGTCTTGTTGTTATAAGAAAGCACAGCTGTCAAGGTCTGAGAAACAACTGAATCTGTTGATACCACCTTTGGAACAAACAGCTGAACAGAGTCTGCTGTCGCTGTATTGAAGTTGATGGCAGCAGCTTGACTTACAGTAAAGCTAACTGTACTGGCTGTCTCTGCGCTGTTACTCTGTGGAGCAGTCCATGCTTCATATTCATCGCTACCGCAAGAAGCAAGGAGCAATGCGGCACTTGCCATGATTAATAATTTCTTCATTTCGATTCTTCTTGTTATGTGATAAGGGTGTGTCATACTAATTGTGTCTGCTGACACACCCTCTACTATCATCTTTAATAAATTACTGCTTTACAAAAGAGTACTGACCAGTGATGTCGTTGAAATAAACAATGTAAGTACCCTTACCATTGCGAACGTTCTTACCACCCTTCGTTGCAACACCGTATGGGAATGCTTCAGAACCCCAGTTTACATCCCAAGTACCATTAGCAGCGAACTTACAGCCCTCGCCATCAGCACCAGTAGACTTCTCTGCAAAAGTTACAGTAGCCTTCCAATCGTGGTTCTCAACAACAGAGGTCTGTGCTGTCATTGTTGTACCAGCAGCATTCCAACTGTCATGCTTACCAGGAAGACCCATAGAATTGTAAACAGTAGGCGTAGCACCAGTGTACTCTGCGATTGTCAGTTTCACATTCTTAGTATCAAAAGTAATGGTATAGTAACCTGCTGTTGGCACCTTGATATCAGAAGAGCCACCATCGTTATAAACGAAATCGCCATAGCTTGAACCCTGTCCAACCTGACCAGCATCCCAATTCTCTGGGTTCTTCTTCAACTTAAAGCCTGCTGTTGACAGGTAACCAGTCCAAGAGATAACGCCCTTACCAGTCTTCTTGTCATACTCTTGACCTTCCATTGGCAACAAAGGAACCACCTGACTATTACCCCAAGAGCCATCACCAAACGAACCACCGACGAGATACCAAGTCTCAACAGGAGCGTCAGAGAGCTCTACGTAATAAGGAGCCACGCTTAACTTTACAGGGTTAGAGTAGATTGTATCACCATTTACCAATGAGTAAACACGTGCATAGAGTTCCTGTGTTGCAGGAACAGCATTCTCCTCATAGCGTTCCATCTTCTGAATAGCGGTAGCGAGGTCGGCTGCAGGAACAGAGGTAGAAGCAGTACCTGTTGGTGAACCAACAGCTGCATAATTACCACGCTCAGCATCCATATCAACGACAGCATCAACAGACTTCGTCCATGTGTTGGTTGTTGAGAACTGCATACCGTATTCAGCGGCAACTGGGAAACCGTATGCTGGCTGTGACCATGTGAAGTTCAGACCCCCAGCAACCTTCAAATCTATTGTTTGTGCAGCGTAAGCTGGTGTATTCAGCACGAATGTCTTTGGTGACTGAAGAACTGGATTGTTGTCCAAGTCCTTGTCGCAGGCAGAGAACAATGCCACACCTGCACACAACAGCAACGATGACTTAATTATTGATTTCATATTGATTATTCTTTAATCGTTTTCTTTCTATTATTCAGTAGTACGTCTTTTCAATGCCTTTTAAGTCCCAAGAACGTCTTTATTAACCACGAAGTGGGTCGTATTAGCGTCTTGTTGGCGAATTCTTTTCATGAAAAGAAATAATTATTTTCACGAGGAGAAATATTTATTTTCATGAAGAAAAATATTTATTTTCATGAAAAGAATTTGCCAATGATGATTTCCGAGAGATTCAATCACGGTTTTCATCAGACTTTTCAGTCATTGACAACACCTTAATTAATACCCAGTATTCTGAATCAAGTTTCTATTAGCAACCATATCACTTGTCGGAATTGGGAAGAGATTGAGGTGAGAGTCGAAGTTACGGCCGCTCTTCACACCACCCTTCCAGCTCCAGTTGTAATTAACATTACCACCGAAGTAACCGAAACGGATAAGTGTTGTACGACGCAAGCCCTCGAAGTAGAACTCACGGCTCCACTCATCGCATATCTGGCGAAGTGAATAAGCAGTGTGAGTAGTTGCATTAGCACGCGTGCGGAGCGCATTGATATAAGCAGTACCCTGTGCTGTTGTTGTTCCACCGTTCTGACGTGCATCAGCTTCAGCATATATCAAGTAAGCCTCAGCAGCACGCATGAGGAAGAAGTCAGCATCTGGGAAGAGTGCATTGTGACCTGCAGTTCCGTCTGTCTTGAAGTTATTAAACTTACAAACAGAGAATCCGTTGGTAAATACCTTTACGCCCTTTTCATCGTCACCATTGCTTACGTTGCGACCTTCACCCTCAAAGAGGGCACGGTCATCGTCTGCAGCAGCAGGCATTGCGTATGCAGCAACATTTGGAGCATCGTTATTTGGGAAGAACTTCAACACAAGATCTGGACGCATACGGTTACCAGCCCAACCACCAGTTGTATTGTTACCAGCAACAGTTGCACTCTTGATATGCTCGCTGTTGTCGTTAGAACCAGCCATGAGATAGAGCGTTGTACCGTATGAAGTAGTCTTCGAACCATCCTGAAGGATTGGGAAGATAGCCTCAACAGAAGCACCATTCTCACCATTATCGCCCATGAAGAGCTGCTGATAAGCACTCCACTGTCCCTTCTTGGTAGTATAGAGCTTATAAGGAGAGTCGATAACCTTCTTTGCATACAACTTAGCGTTTGCCCAATCAGCAGTACCTGTATAAACCTCAGCATTCAAATAAAGACGAGCTAAGAGCATCCAAGCAGCTGCCTTGTCGACACGACCATAACCAGTAGTAGCCGAAGTCTTAGGACTTGCATCATTCAGCTTAGGCTCAACCTCGTTCTTCAACTCATCAATAAGCCACTTATAGAGGTCTGCACGTTGGATGCGAGCAGGCTTAGCAGATGAGATTGCTGTTGTGAAAGGAACATTGCCCCATCCGTCCAAGAGGTAGTAATAATTCAAAGCACGGATAAAACGAACCTCAGCAGACATCGTTGCATTGTAGTCACCAAAGTCTGCAAGATACTGATTGCAATAAGTGATACCCACATAAAGACGATAGTAAAAACCCTTCAACATTGGATGTGAAGCGTCATAGCTATTGAAGTTCATGTTAGCAATACCTTCATCACCCCATGCGCAGATAGCTTCATCGGTAGTCAATTCCTGTGAGTTGAACAGCTGACGTACGTAACCACTGGTTCCGCCGTCGA
>CAUVDL010000020.1:0-39589 GCA_963550695.1 uncultured Prevotella sp.
ATTATGACCGTTTAATAAAGCACACAACGGCCCCTCCCCCTTACCCCTCCCCCAACCAACGGTCACTGACCGAAGGGAAGTAAAGGGAGGGGAGTAATATCTACCGACTACTACAATTCTATTTGGATTAGTAACAGTAACTACTCCCCTCCCTTTACTTCCCTTCGGTCAGTGACCGTTGGTTGGGGGAGGGGTAAGGGGGAGGGGCCACTCTTTTTTATTTTTATGCGCGGCTTAGTAATAAAGAACACAGGTAGCTGGTACACGGTAAAAACCGAGGAAGGCAAGACGATAGATAGCAAGATTAAGGGCAATTTCCGTTTGAAAGGAATTCGCTCTACTAATCCTGTGGCTGTTGGTGACCATGTTGTCATCACGCCTAATCAGGAGGGAACGGCTTTCATCACTGAGATAGAAGATCGTAGGAATTATATTATCCGAAAGTCACCTAACCTCTCTAAGCAGAGCCATATCATTGCTGCTAACATTGACCAAGCGTTCTTGATTGTTACGACAAACTATCCAGAGACGTCTACCACCTTCATCGACAGATTCCTTGCCAGTGCCGAAGCTTACCGCATTCCAGTAACACTCGTCTTCAATAAGCACGACTTGCTCGATGAGGACGAATTGCGTTATCAGCATGCAGTAATGAATCTCTATGAGACAATCGGTTATCAGTGTATAGAGATACAAGCAAGTGCAGAACCTGACAATGAGTTTAGCGTAGAGAAAATGAAGCCGTTATTAGCAGGAAAGGTAACTCTTTTAAGTGGTAATAGTGGCGTAGGAAAATCAACGATTATCAATGCTCTACTACCCCATGTCAACCTCCGTACGGCTGAGATTTCTGATGTACATAACACGGGGATGCACACTACTACATTCAGCGAGATGTTGGAGTTGCCAATGGGGGGATATCTTATTGACACACCGGGAATCAAAGGTTTCGGAACCTTTGATATAGAACGTGAAGAGTTGACAAGCTATTTTCGTGAGATATTTAAGTTCTCAAAAGAGTGTAAGTTTTCAAACTGTACGCACACACATGAGCCCGGCTGCGCAGTAAGAAAGGCTATCGAAGAACATTATATCGCTGAGAGCCGATACAATAGCTACCTTTCAATGCTCGAAGATAAGGAAGAACATAAATATCGTGAGGCTTTTTAGCTTCACGTTTTTTCTTAATTCAAATTCTTTTTATAAAATTGTTTGACACTTCCAAATATAGGGAACACCAAAGCTTACTAAGACAAGAGGAATCTTAATCTGAAAGGTAAAAACAATCAAAGGCTCACGCTCTACCTTATTTTTTTACTTTTCCCTATTGTAAATCTACAACTAAATTACGAAAGTAGTTTTAAATTTATTTTGCTGTCACTTTTAACACTTCGTACAAACACACTATAATTCAACCAGTTAGAAATAAATCTCCGATGAAAGAAGTGACAGGAAACTTCATTTTAAAGATACTGATTTGTTATAGAAAGACGAAGATTTGGAATAAAAATGGGAATACAGTATTACACCACAAAACCCTTTTTCGAGAGCTATTATAAAAAGCCGGCTCCATATTGAAAGCAATTCTTATCAATATACTCCTTTACACCACATTAAGGATAAGTCATAACAAACTTTTCGTTCCTTTTCTTATATGTGTGCGGAAGCCCAGCACATATTGTGCGAAGGCTTAACACCAATGGTGCGAAGGCTGAGTACCATTTATATAAACGCTTTTAGCTTTGCAAACAACTCACGACACTTAAAGTAGAAAAGGCCTACTCAGCGTTTTGAAAGACTATCTAAGATACGTTCCCAATTATCAGCAAACTCACGAATAGTTGGGAAAAGGATGTCTGCTCCTTCATTCAAAAGAACTGAATCAGCCAACGGACCGCTATTGATAGCCACCGTATAGCAGCCTGCTGCCGCCCCAGCATGAACACCGAGAGGTGCATTCTCAACAACAATACCCTCTGTTGGTAGATAATTACCAGCCTTTTGCAATCCCATCAAATAAGGATCAGGATTTGGTTTACCACGCTTCACGTCGTAAGCTGTTGTTATCTGATCTTTTGAAACAAACTCTCCAAAGTCACGAGTGACACGCTCTATCAATGGGAGCTGTGCGCTCCCTGTCACAATACCGATCTTTAATCCGCTCGCCTTAATCTTTTGCATAAGGTCGATTACACCATCAAACACCTTTGCTTCTGGCATTTCATGAAAGTAACGCGCCTTTACATCATACATCTGCTGCGCCTCTTCCTCACTTAATTCTTTACCAAGTTGAGCCTTAGCATACTTACGGATAGTATCTACACCACGCGCACCTTCTGTTGCATATGAATCTTCGAGCGTGAAGTGAATACCAAACTCCTTCATAGCACGCTGCCACGCAACACCGTGATTGGGCATTGAATCATAAAGAACACCGTCCATATCAAAGAGAACAACTTTGGGACCTACACCAGTCTTGTCGAAGGAGGATATGTCTTGCTGAGATTGAGACGTCATCGCTGCTTGCTTTACCTTTATTATATATTATTATCCTCAAGTCCCTCAACTATGTGAAGAACTTGAGGATACATTAAGAATATTATAAAATAGTATTCCCCCCTTAAAACTTATCCCCACTACTCTAATGGGATTCCATTAGATACTTCTCCCCTTTCGGGGAGGTTGGGTGGGGCTTTCCTCCCCTCCTTTGGAGGGGTTGGGGGAGGTTCTTATTCCTTAGTCAGTCTTTCCTGAATCGCTTTGCTCTCAGCCTCATAGCCTGGCTTATTGAGAAGCGCAAACATGTTCTTCTTGTAAGCCTCAACACCTGGCTGGTTGAAAGGATTCACCTCCTGAATAAGACCGCTGATACCACAAGCCTTCTCGAAGAAATAGATGAGCTGACCGAGGTAGTACTCATTCAATGTTGGAACGCTGACACGGATGTTAGGAACACCACCATCAACGTGAGCCAAACGTGTACCGAGCTCTGCCATCTTGTTAACCTCATCAACACGCTTACCTGCGAGGAAGTTCAAGCCATCAAGATTCTCCTCATCATGTGGGAAGAGTACCTTTGCATTAGGTTCCTCAATAGAGATAACAGTCTCAAAAATAGAACGCTCACCTTCCTGAATCCACTGACCCATTGAGTGAAGGTCGGTTGTGAAGTCACAAGCTGCAGGGAAGATACCCTTGCGATCCTTACCCTCGCTCTCTCCGTAAAGCTGCTTCCACCACTCAGCAAAGAAGTGAAGCTTTGGTTGGAAGTTAGCAACAATCTCAATTTTCTTACCTGCCTGTGAGTAGAGACCTTGACGAACAGCAGCATAACGAGCAGCAATGTTGTTTGCGAAAGGAACGTCAGCAGATGTCTCTTTCTCCATTACCTGTGCACCCTCAACAAGCTTCTGCACGTCGAAACCTGCAACTGCGATTGGCAGCAAACCTACTGGAGTAAGTACTGAGAAACGACCACCAACATTATCAGGAATGATAAATGTCTTGTAACCTTCCTTCGTTGCAGCAGCACGTGCAGCACCCTTGTACTCGTCAGTGATAGCAACGATAACATCTTTCGCAGCCTCCTTACCCAACTGATCCTCACACTGCTTCTTCAAAAGACGGAATGCAAGTGCGGTCTCTGTTGTTGTACCAGACTTAGAAATATTGATAACACCAAACTTCTTATCCTTCAAGTAGTCTGTCAACTCAGCGAGATAGTCCTCACCGATGTTGTTACCTGCAAAGAGAATCGTTGGATTCTTCTTGTCATTTACAAGCCAAGCGAAGCTGTTACCCAATGCTTCGATGACAGCGCGAGCACCGAGGTAAGAACCACCGATACCTGCAACGACAACCACCTCACACTTCTCACGGAGTGTATTGGCAACCGCCTGAATCTCGCCAAGGAACGTTGGAGTAATGCTTGATGGCAAATGCAACCATCCAAGGAAATCATTACCAGGACAAGTAGCTTTCTCCAAAGCGTCCTGAGCTGCAGCTACGTGAGGAGCATAAGCCTCTACTGCGCCCGGATTCAAGAACTGGGCGGCTTTTGTGATGTCTAACTTAATACTTTCCATTTGTGTTTATCTAAATGAATCTGTTAATAATTTAATTTCTATTTGTGGACTGATACGCTCATAAAGGATGTTATAAACCGCATCGAGAATTGGCATATTGACGTGCAGACGACGATTGATTTCCTTCATACACTTCGTACCAAAATATCCTTCAGCAATCATTTCCATCTCAATCTGTGCCGACTTAACGCTGTATCCCTTTCCAATCATTGTTCCAAAGGTGTGGTTACGCGAGAACTTACTATATCCCGTCACCAACTGGTCACCAAGATATACACTGTCAATGATGGACCGTTGAATCGGATTGATAGTATTGAGGAATCGTTCCATCTCCTGCATAGCATTCGACATCAACACTGCTTGGAAGTTATCACCATACTTCAAGCCAGAACAAATACCAGCGGAAATGGCATAAACATTCTTCAAGACAGAAGCATACTCAATACCAAGAACATCAGGAGAGGTCTTAGTCTTGACATAGTTTGATGCTAACACCTCCGTAAAAGCACGTGCTTTCTCAAGGTCGGAACAACCAACCGTAAGATAGGTAAGACGTTCCATCGCCACTTCCTCCGCATGGGACGGACCACCAATAACCGCAAGATTATCGTATGGAACGCCGTATGCCTCATGAAAATACTCTGAACAAACAAGGTTCTCGTCAGGAACAATACCCTTGATAGCCGTTAAGATTAGCTTTGTATGAAGCTTTGTTTTCAGTTTCTTCAGCAAGGCTTTCAGATAAGGAGAAGGAGTTACAAACACCAAAGTATCATACTCCTGTACTATCTTATTGATATCCGAAGAAAGCAGCACCTCATTCATATTAAACCTCACACTTGTAAGGTAAGATGGATTATGCCCTCTGCGCTTAAACTCCTCTATCTTATCATCGCGTCGGAAGTACCAACCGATATGATGCATATGCTCCACAACAATCTTAGCGATAGCCGTTGCCCAGCTACCGCTTCCAATGATTGCTATTTTACCAACATCGAACATAAGCGTTAAGAATAAGAGTAAAAAGGTGAAAGACTAAAAGACTATGAGCATTGTATTATGGTCTAATACGTTTACTGCGATAGTATTTCTCTTTTAATAATTCATCAGACTCTCTACCTTTTTACTTTTTCCTCTTTTACTTTTTACTTTTCCTTAGCTCCGTCAATCCACTTCTGAATATCGTCAACAGAAGGCTTCTCATAATCGAGTTTGTACTTCTTGTTGATTTCTCCGAGTTTCTGCTGCAAGCCCTGAGCCTTCTCCTCTCTGATATCAGAGATGAGGTTGAAGCCTGCCTTGCGCAAAACATATACCCACTCTTCAGCAACACCAAGCTCAGCCCATTCCTTAACAGAAGACTGTGGAATCTTTGGTTCTGGCTTCATCTGTGGGAAGAGCAATACTTCCTGGATGTATTCCTTACCAGTCATCAGCATTACCAAACGGTCAATACCAATACCGATACCAGAAGTTGGAGGCATACCATACTGCAAAGAGCGGAGGAAGTCTTGGTCAATAATCATCGCCTCATCATCGCCCTTGTCTGCCAAACGCATCTGTTCAACGAAACGTTCTTCCTGATCAATTGGATCATTCAGCTCAGAATAAGCATTAGCCAACTCCTTACCATTTACCATCAACTCAAAACGCTCTGTGAGTCCTGGCTTAGAACGATGCATCTTGGTCAGTGGTGACATCTCAACAGGATAGTCAGTGATGAAGGTTGGTTGGATATATGTACCCTCACAGAACTCACCGAAGATTTCATCAATCAGTTTACCCTTACCGAAACTCTCATCAATTTCTTCGAGTTTCAACTCGTTAACAGCGATATGACGGATTTCTTCCTCTGTCTTACCATAGAGATCGAAGCCTGTCTTCTCCTTGATTGCATCGAGGATAGGCAAACGACGGAATGGAGCCTTAAAGCTGATAACCTTGTCACCAACCTGTACCTCTGGCTTACCATTTACTTCTATACAAATCTTCTCAAGAAGTTTCTCAGTGAAAGACATCATCCAGTTGTAGTCCTTGTACTGCACATAAAGCTCCATACAAGTAAACTCTGGATTATGGAAACGGTCCATACCCTCGTTACGGAAGTTCTTACCGATTTCATACACACCCTCGAAACCACCAACAATCAGACGCTTCAAATAAAGCTCTGTTGCGATACGCATATACATATCAACGTTGAGAGCATTGAAGTGAGTAATGAATGGACGTGCACTTGCACCACCAGCAATACTCTGCAAGGTAGGAGTCTCTACCTCTGTATAACCAGCCTCATCGAAGAACTTACGCATGGTGCGCAATACGGTAGCGCGCTTCAAGAAGGTATCTTTCACACCATCGTTCACAACGAGGTCAACATAACGCTGACGATAACGCTGCTCTGGATCTTCAAACTTGTCGTATGCCTCGCCGTCCTTATACTTAACAACAGGCAGTGGCTTCAAACTCTTAGACAAAACGGTAATCTCCTTAGCATGTACAGAGATTTCTCCCATCTGCGTCTTGAACACTACACCCTTAACACCGATGAAGTCACCAATATCGAGCAACTTCTTGAATACTTTGTTATATAATTCTTTATCCTCACCCGGACAGATGTCATCACGAGTGATATAAACCTGGATTCTACCCTTGCTATCCTGTAACTCTGCGAAGGAAGCCTTGCCCATAACACGGCGTCCCATCATACGACCAGCAATTACAACCTCACGCTGTTCGTCCTCTTTGAACTGCTCTTTAATATCAGTAGAGTAAGCATTCGTTGGAAACTCTGCTGCTGGATAGGGATCAATCCCCATCTCACGCAATTCTTGCAGGCTTTGGCGGCGACCAATTTCCTGCTCAGATAATTCTAAAACGTTCATATTTATAATTAAATCGAATATATTCTTATAGTTTGCAAATTTACTAAATAATTCGCAAACTATGGCTGGTTTTTCCTTTTTTATGGCATTGGAATATTCTTAAATCCAAATCATAGAGTCGCTTATTACATCTATATCGGTATTGCATCCCAACACTTGTTCCTTTCTTGACTGCTTATTGCAAGCTATTTAGCCATTAACACCATTGGTGCTAACCAACAGCACAACATGTGCGGAGCCTTAGCACCATACGTACGGAGCGTTAACACACTCGCAAGAAACGGAAACATTATCTTTTTCAAGCCCATAGGTTAGTTTAAAGGAGAGTATAGCTAAGCTCGAAAGCAACCTAACATGACCTTTATCTATACTTATCTACCTATTAAATCTACTATGATTTTGTTATCTATCCAACTTTTATTATCTTTGCATTACATTAAGTTGATTAGGTTATGAACGTAGAAGACATCATAAAAAGTATTCATCAGGAAGACGGGCTAAGCCATACACTCGGTATGGAGTTCATCTCTACGCCAGAAGACGACACATTGAAGGCAAGAATGGCTGTCGATGACCGTAACAAACAGCCTTTTGGATTTCTCGCTGGCGGTGCTTCATTGGCACTTGCAGAGAATCTTGCTGGTATCGGTTCGATGGCATTATGCCCCGGAAAGATGGCAATGGGCATTAATGTTCACGGCAATCACGTCAAGGCGATGCCATACGGTGGAACAGTTACAGCTTACGGAAAACTGATTCACAAAGGCCATACGCTACACGTATGGAATATTGATATCAAGAATGGCGAAGACGAACTCATTTCAAGCGTACAAGTTACCAACTACGTTATAGCCCCACAAGAAAAGTAAATGGATTCTTTCTTTATCTATCGTGAGCCTTTCGAGAAGGTTTGTCATTGCTATTCACAACCAGAGAAGCCTACGGCTATTTCCTCGCTTGCTGAACTTAATGGGCGCAAGGGATTTGTCATTGTTCCTTTCTATTGCGATGATAGTAACTCACTTTACTTGCTGGATGGTCAGAAGGGGTGTTCTATTACTCTGCCATTAGATGGTAGTAAGGGTTTTGATGCTATTCCCGACAGGCAGGAAGAGGCGGTACTTACTGACGAAACACCTTCACCTCGCGAGGCTTATCACAACGACTTCTGCCGTTTTCATAAAGAGTTAGAACACAATAGATTCCGCAAGTTAGTCTTGGCGCGCTCGATAGTCGAAACAAAAGACGAAAGCGCAAGTCCTCGAAGTATTTTCCTCAAAGCTTGCGAGAAGTATCCACGCTCCTATATTGCCCTTTTCTATACCGCAGAAACTGGTATGTGGCTTATTGCAAGTCCTGAGGTTCTGCTCTGTGGTGATGCCGATGGCTACCAGACAATGGCATTAGCAGGTACGATGAAGTATGAAGGTGAGGATATGAAGTGGTCTACTAAGAATCAAGAAGAGCAACAACTCGTTGCTGATTATATCCGTGCGTGCTTGCAACCATTTGTAGCTGAGATTACAGAAAGTAAACCTTATACTGCTCGTGCAGCACATTTGGCGCATCTTCGAACAGACTTCACTTTCCGACTTAAAGACACAGAGCGACTTGGGACATTCCTTACAGCCTTCCACCCTACCCCTGCCGTATGCGGTATGCCAAAGGATGAAGCACAGCAGTTTATCCTTCATAATGAACAGCTAAACCGTAGTTATTACAGTGGTTTCAGTGGATTGATCGGGGATAACGGTACGGCAAAACTTTATGTCACCCTCCGCTGTATGCAACTCTCTCGTTCTACGTGTCGCCTTTATGCAGGTGGCGGACTCTTAAAGGAGAGTATAGAAGAGAATGAATGGCAGGAAACAGAAGCCAAACTTGACACTATGCGCCAATTGTTAAATCACAATTAGATTTATGGACATATTGGGCTTATAAGCCTTATTAGTCTTATTAGCCCAATATCCCTAATCATCATCACCCAACATCCACCACCCAACACCCACAATGTACAGCAACAAAGAAAACGTAAACATCCTTACAGCCCTACTTGTAAAGGAAAAAGTAACAAAAGCCGTTGTATGTCCGGGTTCTCGCAACTCACCTATCGTACACAATCTCTGTGCTTGTCCCGACATTGAGTGCTATCCTGTTACCGACGAGCGGTCGGCAGGTTTCGTAGCGTTAGGAATGACGCTGGCAGACAATGAGCCAGTAGTTGTGTGCGTTACATCAGGCTCAGCCTTGCTTAACTTGGCACCAGCCGCAGCTGAAGCGTTCTATCAGAAACGTCCACTGATTATTATTTCAGCTGATAGACCAGCACAGTGGATTGACCAACAGGATGGGCAAACGCTTCAACAACATCGTGCATTGGAACCAAATGTTCGCAAGAGTGTGACACTACCAGAGCCTCATAACGAGGAGGAACGCTGGTATTGCAACCGTTTGGTCAATGAAGCGTTGAATGCAGTACGCCTGAATGATGGCAGTCCTGTGCATATCAACGTGCCAATCAGTGAACCGCTCTTTGAATACGACGTACCAAAGCTTCCAGATGAACGTGATATCTTCATGCTTCATGCCACAACTGATAGTATCTGCGTCTATGAAATGGCTGCTGACTTCTTCCGTGGAAAGAAGCTAATGTTTGTCCTTGGGCAGCTGACACCTGAAGTTGTGGGCAATTCGCTTGAAGCAATAGAGGCTTTAAAGAAGGTTGCTGTAGTTCTTCAAGAGAAGTTGGCTGATGACGATATTGGACCAGCACAACCTATTGACGAAGTATTGAAGATGATTGGTGAGGATGAAGCTTATCGTCCTGACCACCTTATATATATAGGAGGAACGATTGTCAGCAAACGACTCCGCCAGTTCTTGCGTGAGTGTAAGTGCAAGATGTCAATCGTAGTGAATGGGATTGATGAGTTTTGTGACACTTTTATGCACACCACTGATATAATTCAAGGTTTACCAGAGGATGTTATCAACATCTTTGCCAATGAGACAGAAGGCGTTAAAAAGCGTGACTTTGTAACGCTATGGAACAAGGCATTCGATAAAGCCTTAGCCATCCGTAAGACCTTTAAACCACGCTTCTCACAAATGTTGGCTGTTAAGACTTTCCATGAGAAGATGAGAGAGGAGGCAGTCGATGGTGAATTGTTCTATGGAAATAGCTCGGCTGTACGTTTGGGCAACATCTTCTCTGATCAATATATCTATGTTAATCGAGGCGTGAATGGTATTGAAGGGTCGTTATCAACGGCTGTTGGCTATGCCATTGCTCATCAGGAAGAAGAGGACGTGTACTGTGTAATTGGTGACTTGAGTTTCTTCTATGATCAGAACGCACTATGGAACGAATCTCTTCCGCCTAATCTTTCTATCCTCTTACTTAACAATGGCGGTGGAGGTATCTTCCATCAGCTGCCAGGTTTGGAGCGTTCACCTTATCGGGATAGTGCTATTGCTGCCCAACACACAACCTCTGCAGAAGGAATCTGTCAGACACACGACATCGTCTATCTCTCTGCTCGCAACGAAGAAGAGCTTTGTAAAAACCTTGACAAGCTCTTTAACTCAGAAGAGGGACCAGTACTTTTAGAAGTATTCACCAACGTAGAGGAAGATACACAGGCTTTGAAGGATTATTATCAAGCCTTTTAATGGCCATCAACGTACCAATTTCCCGCTTATATATCTAGCGTAAATAATAATAGCTTGCCACAGTTTATCCGCCTTTTAGGAATGACTTGGCAGGCTCCCTATAATCAATCAAAAACGAAAAGACCTTATGGAGAAAAGAGAATGGAAGCCTATTGAAGGCTTTAACTTTGAGGAAATCCTCTTTGAAGAGTACAACCACATAGCAAAAGTAACCATTAACCGTCCTCGCTATCGTAATGCCTTCACCCCTAAAACAGTGTGGGAAATGTCACAGGCGTTCAACTATTGTCGTGAAGCCCTTGACATTCGCGTAGTCATTTTGACTGGTGCTGGTGACAAAGCGTTCTGCTCTGGCGGTGATATGCACGTAAAGGGACATGGTGGATACATAGGTAGTGATGGCGTTCCACGCCTCAACGTACTTGACTTGCAGATGCAGATTCGACGTCTTCCAAAGCCAGTCATCGCTATGGTAAACGGTTATGCCATTGGTGGTGGACACATCCTTCATGTGGTATGCGACCTCTCAATAGCATCAGACAATGCCATCTTCGGACAGACAGGACCAAAGGTTGGCTCCTTTGATGCTGGTTTCGGCGCATCTTATTTAGCACGTGTCGTAGGTCAGAAGAAGGCTCGTGAGATATGGTTCTTGTGTCGTCAGTACTCTGCTGTAGAGGCAGAACGAATGGGATTAGTCAATAAGGTGGTTCCTTTCGACCGCCTCGAAGACGAGTGTATAGAATGGGCTGAAACAATGATAGAGCGTTCTCCATTAGCACTCCGTATGATGAAGGCTGGCTTTAACGCTGAACTTGATGGTCAGGCAGGTATTCAGGAGCTTGCAGGTGACGCCACCATGCTCTATTACACACTTGACGAAGCACAGGAAGGTGGCAAGGCTTTCCTCGAAAAACGCAAGCCTGACTTCGACAAGTATCCACAGTTCCCATAATTAGCTATTGGACTTATTGGCCTAATTAGGCTAATAAGCCCAATGAAACCATTTAGTAAACAAAGACAATAGAACTTATCAACAATTTGGCTAATTAGCCTTATTAGGCCAATAAATCTAACAGAACCTTTATTACCAATAACTAAAAACAATCATGGAAACATCTTTCTTGCCACAAAAGGGCAACTATCGCAACCTGATAGCTTATCAGAAAGCAGAATGTATTTATGATATTACCTATTACTTTGCCCACCATTTTTTAGATAGAAACGACAGGACGATAGACCAGATGATACAAGCAGCCCGCTCAGGGAAGCAAAATATTGCAGAAGGATGTGCTGCCTCGACAACCTCTGCTGAAACAGAATTAAAATTAGTGAATGTTGCACGTGCCAGCCTTCAAGAACTTTTAATTGATTACGAAGATTATCTTCGTGTCCGAAATCTTATAAAGTGGAATGTAAATGATAAGAATGCAATCATTGCCCGACGCGTATGTGCCAAGCATAACGAGTCTGCTTTTTATCGCAATGCGATTCAAGTACGCACAGATGAAACAATAGCTAACATTGCTATTACATTGATTTATCAAGAAGATGTAATACTTAGAAAATATTTAGACCATATCAAAGATGATTTCATTAAACATGGTGGAATACGCGAGCAAATGACAAGAGCAAGAATAGAATATAGAAACAAACAATAAAGAACTTACAATGTACAAGATAAACATCTCCTCACGCACCCTTCACTTCCTCCTCCCTGCGGGCACTTCACGTGGTGTCTATACAACAAGGAAGAGCTATTATGTCACGCTGTCTGACACCAATCAACCTGACGTAGTGGGTATTGGGGAGTGCGCAACACTCCCCGACCTCTCCTGCGATGCAATGCCTGACGAGGAATATGAGCTGAAACTCCGCAGTTTCTGTGATGACTTTTGCCACAAAGGAGTTATTGACATCGCAGCTATGCGCCCTTACCCTTCAATGCTCTTTGGTTTAGAAACGGCTAAGGCACAGCTGGATGCCAAAGGTAGTATCAATCTCTTTAATACGCCTTTTGGACGAGGTGAGGAAGGAATCACTATCAACGGACTCGTATGGATGGGAACTTTCGAGGAGATGTATCAGCGATTGGAAGCGAAACTCAGGACTGGTTTCCGTTGTGTAAAGCTGAAGATTGGTGCGATTGACTTTGAGAAAGAACTCGAACTTATACGCCATATCCGTCAAGCTTTCACACGTGAGCAAGTGGAATTACGCGTTGATGCAAACGGTGCTTTTAGCCCAGAAGATGCTATGCAGCGTTTGGAAGCGTTGGCACAATATGATATCCATTCCATCGAACAGCCTATCCGACAGCATCAATGGCAGGAGATGGCACGCTTATGTGCTAACACTCCCCTACCGATAGCCCTTGATGAGGAACTTATTGGTATCAACGACCCAACAGAAAAGGCGTTACTACTCGACACTATCCGCCCACAATACATCATTCTCAAACCAAGTCTACATGGCGGCATGATAGGTACAAGAGAATGGATTGCAATGGCAAAGGAACGTAACATAGATTCATGGATAACCTCAGCACTTGAGAGTAACATCGGACTGAATGCTATCGCCCAACTAACAGCTGACGTCTATGGTCCAAATATCATCACTCCACAAGGCTTAGGTACGGGACAACTCTTCACCGATAATATCCCAATGCCATTAGAAATCAGAGGCGATCAGCTTTGGATAAGCGATTAAGAAAAAATTATTAGCCCTATTAGGCCAATTAGCCTAATTAGCCCAATAGCATAAAATCAAACAACAATGACACTACAAGATTTCCTATCAGAATGGCATAATGACAATCCACAACTCCTTGTGCACACCAGCGGATCAACTGGTAAGCCAAAACCGCTGTGGGTGGAGAAGCAGCGTATGCTCAATTCTGCTCGCATTACTTGTGATTTCTTGGGCTTAAAGGCTAACGACACCGCCCTACTCTGTATGCCACTCGACTACATTGCAGGAAAGATGGTAGTAGTAAGAAGTATTGAGCGTAACCTACACCTATTGAGCGTGACACCTTCTGGGCACCCCCTCTCTGACCATTCTTTGTCTGAAGCAGGTATTTCCAATGAAGAGATAACCTTTGCAGCAATGGTACCACTGCAGGTTTATAACTCTCTGCAAATACCAGAAGAGCGTGAGCGTTTACGCCAAATCCGTCATCTTATTATAGGCGGTGGTGCTGTTGATGATAAACTATCTGTCGCTTTACACGATTTCCCTAATGCCGTGTGGAGCACCTACGGAATGACGGAAACCCTCTCACATATTGCGCTCCGACGTCTGAATGGACCCGATGCCAGCGAATGGTATAAACCTTTTGATGGTGTGAAAGTATGGCTCAACGAAGAAGGTTGCCTTGTCATTGATGCTCCTGCCGTTTGCTCTCACCCATTAGTAACCAACGACAGAGCTGAAATCCGCCTTTTCCAAACAGAAAATGGGGTTGAAACTCCTTGTTTTCGAATACTTGGACGAAAAGATAATGTGATTGCCTCTGGCGGCATTAAGATTCAGATTGAAGAAGTAGAACATCTGCTGAAATCCTCTCTTACAGCCGACTTTGCCATAACAAGCTGTCCTGACGAGCGTTTTGGGGAAGCTGTAGTCTTACTCACTACACAAGACGATACCAATTCTATTAAAACACTCTGCCAGCAATGCCTCCCAAAGTTTTGGCAACCTCGTTTCATCTTCCACGTCCCTTCCCTTCCACAGACAGGCAATGGGAAACTTGCAAGGGCTGAAATAAAAGCATTAGTACGTCAGTTATGTGATTCAAAAGTATAATATTGCCATCAACCCAACTACATACTGTATAGTATTTAGTACTCAGCACCAATGGTGCGGACCATCAGCACCATTGGTGCCGGGCATCAGCACACCTATCAAAAAGGTTAAGAGAGATTCGTCATTGCCAACTTAATCAATGGTAGGATATAACAAGTAAAAGCTAACTTATACATAAGTTGCTTACAAAAAAGCACAAGACGAGAATATATAACATAAAGTTAAGGAAATATATCATACTATTAGCAAAGAAAATGCACGTAGTTACAAATAACATTAGCCCTTACAACTTTTCCTTCATCTCCCCTCCATATACTCCTTCTCAGCCCCTCTCAAACAATGAAAAACTTAATCTTTTGTTTGCCACAACCGATTTTTTTAGCTAATTTTGCAGTCACAAAACCAATACGTAATTTTTAAATGGACGATTATCACGCGGAGAATTTCAAACTGTAAGCGTGAGGATTACAACAAGAAGTTGCTAATCCCCACACTATTATTTAACTATGGAGATTAGCTAATGAAGACATATTGGAACATTAACGGAACCCTGAATACCATTAAAGAATGGCAACCTAACTGCTGGATTCAGGTTACTTGCCCAACAGAGCAGGATCAGCAAGAACTCGAAGACACTTTTCACATTCCAGACTACTTCTTATCGGATATCAGCGATACCGATGAGCGAGCACGCTATGAATATGATGATGGTTGGATGCTGATTATCCTCCGTATCCCATACGTAAAGGAAATTCGCTCACGAACACCATATACAACAGTACCATTAGGTATCATTCACAAGAAAGATGTAACCATCACGGTTTGCAATTTTGAGACAAATATGATGCTCGACTTCGTCAGCTATCAACAAAAGAGAAATGAGGGCTTTACTGACTATGTAGACCTTATCTTCCGTCTCTTCCTTTCTTCTGCTGTGTGGTATCTAAAACGACTGAAGCAAATCAGTACTTTGATTGAAAAGGCTAAGCGCAACTTGGACAAAGGTGTAGACAACGAAAGTTTGATTGGACTGAGTCGTCTGCAGGATTCGCTTACCTACTTCATCACATCCATTCGTGGCAACGAGAACCTTTTGGCTAAGTTGAAGTTTAAGCTGCAGATTGACGAGTTGGACGCCGACCTGATTGAAGACGTAAATATTGAGATGTCACAGGCACGAGAAACAACGAGCATCTACTCCGACATTCTTGAATCTACAATGGATACCTATTCAAGTATTATCAACAACAACATGAATACCGTGATGCGTACGCTCACCTCGGTGTCAATTGTTATGATGTTGCCAACGCTTATATCCTCCCTCTTCGGTATGAACCTTGTCAATGGAATGGAAACGAATCCATGGGGATTCCCTGTTGCAATGCTCTTATCAGTCGTCGTTTCTGCTGCATCATGGTGGTTGCTACGCCGTAAACGCCTACTTTAGAAGAGAGAAATTAAAAAAAAACAACTTAAAATTAGGTACTTTCAAACTTTTTATCTAAGTTTGCAGTTGATATATTAGTGGTAGAAGACTACCGTGCATCTATGCAATGGTCTGAAACCTTAAATGTGGAAAAACCCAAATCACAAACAAAAAGTGAAATGATGGACTCTCAAGAAAATGCCCTGAATCAGGGTACAGAAGAAGTTAAGCTGTCTGAAGAAGTTGCAGCCAACGCTACAACGGAGAATTCCGAAGTGCAGAATGTTAATACTGATGCTATAGAAGAAGACCTCAATCAACCTGTTGAAACGAAGTCAGAGAGTGAGAAGGAAAATCTCGCTGCTAAGAGTTACAGTTCAAAAAAGGAGATTATTGAGCGACTGAAAGCTATCGTTGACAGTAACGAAACACCTGAAAAAGCTGAAGTAGAGCACCTAAAAACGGTATTCTATAAGTTGCATTTTGTTGAACGCGAAGCACAGCAGAAGGCTTATCTCGAGAATGGAGGTGACCCAGAGAAATACCAGGTATTGCCTGATGAGGATGAAGAAATCTTCAAGGCAGAGATGACCATCATCAAGGAAAAACGCCAAAAGGCTTTCCTCGCACTTGAAGAGGAGAAGCAGCAGAACCTCAAGAAGAAAGAAGCTATCATCGAACAGATTAAGGCGATGGCTACTACTCCTGAAGAAGCTAACAAGAACTTTGACCAGTTCAAGAAGCTTCAGCACGAGTGGAAGGAAATCAAGATGGTTCCAGCTGAGAAGGCTAACGAACTTTGGCGCAACTATCAACTCTATGTTGAGCAGTTCTATGACTTGTTAAACCTCAACCGTGAGGCACGAGAATACGACTTCAAGAAGAACCTTGAGAAGAAGACAAAACTCTGTGAAGCAGCAGAGAAGTTGGCTGAAGAAACAGATGTTATCAGCGCATTCCACCAGTTACAGGAACTTCACCAGGAATATCGTGAGACAGGTCCTGTTGCTAAGGAACTTCGTGAGCAAATTTGGGCACGCTTCAAAGCAGCCAGCACTGTTATCAACAAGCGTCACCAACAGCACTTCGAAACACTCCGAACACGCGAAGAAGAGAATCTAACAAAGAAGACTGCACTCTGCGAAAAGGCTGAAGAACTTGCAAAACAAGAGAACAAGTCTTCTGCTGATTGGGAGAACCGCACTAAGGAAATCATTGCTATCCAGCAGGAATGGAAGACCATTGGTTTTGCTCCACAGAAGATGAACGTGAAGATTTTTGAACGTTTCCGTGCTGCATGTGACGACTTCTTTGGTCGTAAAGGTGAATTCTTCAAGCAGTTGAAAGAACAGTTTGCTGAGAATACAGAAAAGAAGAAGGCACTTGTTGAAAAGGCTCAGGCATTGAGTGAGTCTACCGATTGGAAGGCAACATCTGATAAACTCATCGCATTACAGAAAGAGTGGAAGACTATCGGAATGGTTCCTAAGAAGATTGGTGACCAGTTGTGGAATGACTTCCTCACAGCTTGCAACCGCTTCTTCGAGGCTCGTAACGCTGTTCACGCAGATTCTCGCAATGAGGAACATGAGAACTTAAATAAGAAACGTGATATCATCAGCCAGCTGAAAGAGCTTGTTGAACAAACAGGTGAGAACTTACAAGAGAAGGTACAAAAGCTGACTGAGCAATATAACAAAGTGGGTCACGTTCCTTATAAAGAGAAAGATAAACTCTATAAGGAGTACCACGAGGTATTGGATAAGATTTATAAAGATCTCCATATATCTGCAGCACGCAAGCGAGTTGACAACTTCCGCAATAACCTTAAGAAGGTTGCTGACCGCGGTGTTGACGCACTTGATAACGAGCGTGGTCGTCTGCTCCGTCGCTTTGAGCAATTGAAACAAGAGGTAAACACTTACGAGAACAATCTTGGCTTCCTCAACATCAGTTCAAAGAAGGGCAATAGTCTTATTGACGAGATGAAGCGTCGCATCCAGAAACTCAAAGACGATATGGATGAGGTGAAGCAGAAGATTAAGGCTATCGATGCTGAAAACAAATAAAACAGAACATTCCTTTCAATACTACCTCATAATAATATATGGATAAATTGAGGGGAAATAGAATCAAGAAAAGGGGCAATTCGTTGTAGAATTGCCCCTTTCTTTATTACTCTAACTCAATTATTCCTCTCGCAACAAACTGTCATTGCCGAATTATTTTCATGAAAGAAAATATTTCTCATCGTGAACATAAATATTTTTCTTCATGAAAAGAAATATCTACGTCCATGAAAAGAATTCGTAAACAGATTTATCTTTACACGAAAAGAACAGATAATAGAAGTATCTATCACTCCTGAAATCTGCCTAAAAAGCAGGCAAACTTATTCTTTTACGGTCTTCTTCTTTGCATCTGTCCACGCAATAATACCACCAGAAAGGTTGGTAACAGTGTAGCCTTCTTTGGCAAGAAGAGCTGCTGCCATAGCAGATCGCTTACCAGAACGGCAATAAACGGCACAAGGATACTTCTTGTCAAGCTTGGCAAGAGCGTTAGAAAGGAAAGAAGGAGTCAACACATCAATATGTATTGCACCTGGAATATGCCCTTCTGTAAACTCGTCAAGTTTACGAACATCCACCAACTGAACAGAGTCAGACTTAATAATCTGCTCAAAACGATTAACATCTACATCCGTATAAGAGTTCTGTGCACTTGCACCCATACCTATTCCCAATGCTGCCAAAATGGCTGTAAATAATTTCTTCATACTCTATCAGGTAAATATCTAAGCTACTTAATGAAACAAAAAAAGAGAGTTGAAAACTCAACTCTCTCACTTTGTTGGGATACCCGGACTCGAACCAGGAATGACAGGACCAGAATCTGTAGTGTTACCATTACACCATATCCCAATGACCTTACAACTCATTTCCGAATTGCGAGTGCAAAGTTAGTACTTTTTCTTGAACTACCAAAATTTCTATCGACTTTTTTCATAAAAAGCGATAAAAACATTCTTAAAAACAGATTCACACAGCCTAAAATGTCCGAATAAGTCAAATGGTAACAAATTAATAAATAAAATGAAATTTATTTTGTGCTTCATTCCTTTTGCGCTACCTTTGCATCTCGTATATTATAATGTGATTTAATGGATAAAACAAAGAATTTAGTAGAATTAATTACAAAGGGAATTCAAGATAAAAAGGGACATGGCATAGTTATTGCAGACCTATCAGAGATCGATGGTACTATCTGTCGCTATTTCGTTATATGCCAGGGTAACTCCTCACAACAGGTAGAAGCTATTGCCGGCTCAGTGAGCGATTATGTTCGTGAAACGATAGGTGAGAAGCCTATCAACTGCGTTGGACTTGGCAATGCACAGTGGGTGGCGATTGATTATGCGGACGTTATCGTCCACATCTTCACACCAGAAACACGTGAATTCTATGACATAGAACACCTTTGGGAGGACGCCAAGTTGACCACTCTGCCAGATTTAGACTGATACAGTAACCTGGTAATCGACTTTTTATATCAAAAATTCAGACTTCAAAATGGACAATTCGAATCCTAAAAACAAGCCGAATATGCCTAAATTCAATATGAATTGGCTTTACATATTCGTTATTATTGCCCTCGGAGTAGTTTTCTTTGCTGGAGGGAATGGGCTTTTTCCGTCAAGTGCAGGTATAGACAAGGACTATACCACGTTCAAACAATACGTTGCTAAGGGCTATGCCACAAAGGTAATTGTCAACAGAAACGACAATACCCTACGTATGTATGTAAGTCCAAACCATATCCGTGACATCTTCAAGAAGGGAACACAAGAAGTGGGTACAGCCCCTTATGTTACCGTGGAGATTGGTTCAGTCGATAAGGTAGAGACCTTCCTCGATCAAGCTGTAGCCCAGAAGAAAATCGTAAGCTATAGTTATGAGAACAAAACAAGCAATACGATTCTCGATATTCTTGGCTCTATTGCACCATGGATATTCTTCTTCGGTATCTGGTATTTCCTTATGCGCCGTATGGGTGGAGGTGCCAGCGGAGGTGGTGGAGTATTCAGCGTTGGAAAATCTAAGGCAAAACTTTACGAGAAAGCCAACGAAATGGGTATCACCTTCAAGGATGTTGCAGGTCAGACAGGTGCTAAACAGGAGGTACAAGAGATTGTAGAGTTCTTGAAGAATCCTAAGAAATATACCGATTTGGGAGGTAAAATCCCTAAGGGTGCACTGCTTGTTGGACCTCCGGGAACGGGTAAAACCCTTTTGGCTAAGGCTGTTGCAGGCGAGGCAGGTGTACCATTCTTCTCTATGAGTGGTTCTGACTTCGTTGAAATGTTCGTCGGAGTTGGTGCGAGCCGTGTACGTGATGTATTCCATCAGGCTAAGGAAAAGTCACCTTGTATCATCTTTATTGACGAGATTGATGCCGTTGGACGTGCTCGTTCAAAGAACCCAGCTATGGGTGGAAATGACGAGCGTGAGAACACTCTCAATGCCCTTCTGACCGAGATGGACGGTTTCGGAACGAACTCAGGTGTTATTGTTCTTGCAGCAACAAACCGTGTTGACATGCTCGACAAGGCACTCCTTCGTGCCGGACGATTCGACCGTCAGATACATGTAGACCTACCAGACTTGCCAGAGCGTAAGGAAATCTTCCTCGTTCATATGCGCAATTTGAAGTTAGAGAAGAATCTTGACATCGATCTCCTTGCACGTCAGACCCCTGGTTTCTCTGGTGCTGATATTGCCAATGTATGTAACGAAGCTGCCCTGATAGCAGCCCGCCACGACAGCACAGAGGTAACCAAGCAAGACTTCTTAGACGCCGTAGACCGTATCATCGGTGGCTTAGAGAAGAAGACAAAGATTATGACAGCCGACGAGAAGCGCACTATAGCCCTTCACGAAGCAGGTCACGCAACTATCAGTTGGTTCTGTGAACACGCCAACCCATTGGTAAAGGTGAGCATCGTACCGCGTGGTCAGGCACTCGGTGCAGCATGGTATCTGCCAGAGGAACGTCCTATCACAACAAAGGAACAGATGCTTGACGAGATGTGTTCATTGCTTGGTGGACGTGCTGCAGAGGAACTCTTCACTGGTCATATCTCAACAGGTGCAATGAACGACCTCGAACGTGCGACCAAGAGTGCATACGGTATGATAGCCTATGCAGGTATGAGTGACAAGCTGCCAAACATCTGCTATTATAACAATGACGAATACAACTTCCAGAAACCATACTCTGACACGACGGCTAAGACCATAGATGAAGAGGTACTGAAGATGATTAACGGACAGTATGAGCGTGCAAAACAAATCCTGACAGAGCACAAAGAAGGTCACAACCGCCTCGCGCAACTTCTCATTGAGCGTGAGGTAATCATGGCAGAAGACGTTGAGGAAATCTTCGGAAAGCGTCCTTGGGTAAGCCGTACACAGGAGTTGCTTGAGCAGGAAGAGAAGTCTCAGCCTAAGCTGGAGGATATGCCAGAGGAGGTTAAGCAGGCGCAAGCAGAGCATGAAGCAAGAATCGCCAAAGAAGGCAGCGACAACGCAAGTGATTTATAAACAAACATACAGTTATGAGTGATAAACTAAAGAACCTGATTGTCAGAGCTGTTACAGGCGTATTCTTTGTTACCGTGATGGTGTTGGGCATCCTTCATCCTCACGCGCTGATTGCACTTTTCGCACTCATCACGGGTCTTTCCATCTGGGAATATACCGGATTGGTGAACAATATCAAGGGAGTAAAGGTAAACCGCTTTATCTCAACCATAGCAGGAGTCTATTTCTTCCTATCGGTTGCAGGACTACGTCTGACACCAGTTGAGGGTTTCGTGGTCTTTGTACCCTACATTCTGACAATTCTCTACTTATTAGTTTCAGAACTGTATCTGAAAAATGAGAACCCTATCAACAGCTGGGCATACACAATGTTGGGACAGATGTATATCGCATTACCTTTCTCAATGATTAACGTACTGGCATTCCAGCAGGGTGAGATGGGACAGGTAACCTTTGATTTCCTCCTTCCATTGAGTATTTTCATCTTCCTTTGGACTAACGATACAGGTGCTTATCTCTGCGGTTCGCTCTTCGGCAAGCATAAACTCTTCCCACGTATCAGTCCTAAGAAAAGTTGGGAAGGAAGCATTGGTGGCGGTATTCTCGTTCTGATTGTAGCTGGTGCTATCGGCTACTTTGCAAACATCGGTGCTACGCCTCACATGTTGAGCATCCCTGCATGGGTAGGACTCGGACTCGTTGTAGTAGTCTTCGGAACATGGGGCGACCTTGTAGAGAGTCTTCTCAAGCGTACACTTGGTGTGAAGGATAGCGGTAACATCCTCCCAGGACATGGTGGCATGCTCGACCGCTTTGACTCATCACTCTTAGCAATACCAGCAGCTGTCGTGTATCTTTATACATTGACATTCTTCTATTAAACTATTATAAAAAAGAAATAACAGACGTGTAGGGACAGACGGAACCGTCTGTCCCTATATTGTTTATAATACCTGCCCTATCTTGACAATGAACGCAGAACTCACAGTAGATTATCTTCGACAAGCGTTTGAGCACTACAACGACCTCATCTTTGACGGCAAACTGCCCTTACCAAAGTTGAGGTGGTCGCGTGCTAAGACTCGGTTGGGACAGATGGCATGTAAAAGAAAGATGAGTTGGGGACGTACAAAGTACTATGACTTCACCATTTCCGTTTCCAACTATTATAAACTAACGACAGAACAGATAGAGGATGTGCTCATCCACGAGATGATACACTACTCTATTGCCTATACAGGACTGAAAGATACGTCATCACACGGCATTGTTTTTCGCGGTATGATGGACAAGATTAACCGTACTTTCAATAGACACATCACAATCTCCGTGCGCACACGTAACCTCCAGTCTCGCACGACACAACAAGCCAAGGATTATCTTATATTAGCTTTAGAGACGAAAGATGGTAAGTATTTCCTTTCTTCCGTCAATCCCTCTGCTGCTGGGAAATTGGCAATTTCCCTTGCTCGCGCCCGTGAGATAGCACATTACGCATGGTATCAGTCACAAGACGAATACTTCAATAGTATGCCACGTGTGCGTTCTCTACGTGGTAGACAAGTGCCTGCAGAGGTCTACGAAACGATGATTGAGAAGATGAAACTACTAAAATAAAAGGCTGATAGAAGCCTAAAATCGATTTATTTTCACGACAAGAAAGAATTATTTTCATGAAGAAAAATATTTATTTACGTGAAGAAAAATATTTCTTTTCATGAAAAGAATTTAGACACTACCATTGATAGGTATGCTGACTGTACGGATATTAAACAAAAAAACGCCTTTGCAGGAGTTCTGCAAAGGCGTTTTCTATTTTATAAAAGATGTCTATCAGTTTAGAATACTGGCACTATCCAGAAGTGCATAGCTCGGTTTTCAGCTGGCAACTGATACTTCTTCAGAGGTTCAGCACCCCAACTATCAATACCACCAACACCCATCATTGCAGCATCTAAGGTAAGATTAGTGTACTTAGACAATGGCACCTGATAGCTGTGACGCTGATTCTTCTCACTTCCCTCATCGAGATCAGAGATGTTATAGTGCAATGCACTGGCTAAGAAAGCAGCCTCATCAAACAATACTCGGAATCCACGACCACTGTTGTCAGTCTGCTGCCACCAACGAATATCGCTCTTCGTACCTGTCTCCTGTGGACGGATGTAAGGGAAGAACTGCTTATCAGCCGTCTGCTCATAGCGTCCAATACGCTGAGAAAGTTTACGGTCAACGTAGTTCTCGATAGGTCCACGACCGTAGAACACTGACTTATCCATCTCATAAGGCAACTGCATCAGCATACCGAAGCGAGGAAGCTGAGGAGCTTTGCTACCTTCTTTAAATTCCATATCCATACTAACATGGAGCGCACCATCCATTGCAACATGATAAACGAGGCACAGCTGTCCGCCAACCTCTGGTAAATCATATACCGCAGTGAGACTATTCATCTTCTTCTCAACCTCTAAAGACTTCAGTGTCATAGTAGGATTCTTCCATACAGACAGACGGTTTTGGAAGTTAGTACCCATGTCGTTATCAGTCATAGCACGCCAGAAGTTAGGCTTCAAAGTACCACCATCACCAAGGAAGTTACGACCATCGACCTGATAAGTATTGAGAAAACCAGTCTTACGATCGAAAACAAGTTTGAAGTTGTTACCTGCAAAACTTACAACACCTTCCTTCACGTTGTCAGTTACCTTCATCTTCTTGTACACAACAGGCTCCATCTTAGGCATTGGCTGCCAAGGCTGTACCTCCATCTGCATTTCAGCAACAGTCTGACCAGCTGCCATCAGTGGTTCAGCGGTTTTCAATTTAAAGTCGATATTCAAGAGTACTTCACCATCAAACTCCTTACCTGCTATTGGCAAGGTGTATTCAACTGTCTGCTGTGGTGCAACATTTAGTTGATCAATCGTACCCTTTTCAACAACCTTTCCCTCGTTAACAAGGCTCCATTCCATACGATAATTGCTAAGATCGCGGAAGAAATATTCGTTGTGAACAGCAATCTTACCCTGCTTAAGGTCAACAGGATGCGCCCAAATATTATGGTATTCGTAAGCAACCTCATAAGCATGAGGATTCAACTGACGATCAGGACCAATCATACCATTGCAGTTGAAGTTGTTGTCTGATGGGTCTGTCTTATTGTAGTCACCACCATAAGTATACTCAGTTTTCACATCAGCTGCATCAGCTGCACGCTCATAATCTTCCAAAGAGCGAGAAGCGTCAAACTTAGGATTGCGATGTAAGCCCTGATCAACAAAGTCCCAATCAAATCCACCTTGGAACTTAGGATACTTACGAACAAGGTCCCAATACTCTTTCAGGTTACCACCAGAGTTACCCATCGTATGATTATACTCGCACTGGATAAGTGGACGGGTATAGTTCGCATTCTTTGAATAATCTTCACAAGCCTTTGGAGAATAATACATTGGGCAGAAGATATCCGTAGCATAACCATTCAGTTCAGCACGCTCATACTGTACAGGGCGGCTCTGATCCTGCGACTTTATCCAATCGTATGCATCATCGAAGTTTTTACTGTAACAAGTTTCATTGCCAAGACTCCAGAAAATAATACTTGGATGATTGAACTTCGTTCCGACATTATGCTGATTACGCTCCATAATCTGCTTAGCAAAAAGCGGACTACCAGATACTGCATCCTTATTATAGCCAAAGCCGTGGCTTTCTTGGTTAGCCTCAGCAACGACGTAGAGTCCATACTCATCGCATAGGTCATACCAAATAGGGTCATCAGGATAGTGACAAGTACGCACAGCATTGACATTCAAACGCTTCATCAGCTTGATATCCTGAATCATACGCTCACGTGTCACAACATAACCACCATCTGGGTCCATCTCATGACGGTTAGCTCCCTTGAAGAGAACAGGCTGACCATTGACTAATACCTGCGAGTTCTTGATTTCAACCTTACGGAAACCAACCTTTAGAGGGATTGTCTCAATAGTCTTGGCATCCTCTACATAAACATAGAGATTGTAGAGATAAGGAGTCTCTGCCGTCCACTTCTTTGGGTTTCTGAGTTCCATAAAAGCCTTAGCCTGCCCTGCTTTATCTGCCGTAATGACTGTCTTTGCAGCAAGGTTATTGTCTGCATCCTCCAAGACTAAGAAAGCTTTTGTGCTACCTGCCAACTGGAGATTGACGCTAAGCGTACCGTCTTTGTAATCATTTACGAGGTCTGGAGTTACACGAATGTCTTTCAAATGCTGCTTTGCATCACGAGCATAGAGATAACTTTCACGAGCAACACCACTGAGACGCCAGAAGTCCTGATCCTCACAATAACTGCCATCTGACCAACGGAATACTTGGAAAGCAATTTGGTTCTCGCCCTTCTTGAGATACTTTGTTACGTCGAATTCTGGTCCAATCTTAGAGTCTTCACTGTAGCCAACGAACTTACCATTCACCCACAGATATACACAAGATGTCACAGAGCCAAAATGAGCGATTACTTGTTTACCATCCCAATTGTCTGGTATGCGGATAGTACGACGATATGAACCTACGTGATTTTCCTTAATAGGAACCTCTGGAGGATTATTTTTGAAGTTACCACGCCATGCAAAACCAATGTTCACATAGACAGGGTCGCCATAGCCATTCACCTCCCAGATACCAGGAACAGGAAAGGTCTTCCACTGTGAATCATCGAAATCGGTACGAAAGAAATCTGTTGGACGTTGATCAGCATTCTCAACCCAATTAAATTTCCAGTCCCCATCAAGTGAAAGGTAATTAGCCGACTTCTTCATATCAAACTTTGTTCCACGCAGATTTTCATTTGGTGCAAACGCAAAGAAGTCTGTATGCGTTGCAAAACGATTGACAGCATTCACCTGAAGGTCATGCCATTCGGTGAAAGTAGGCTCAATAGTGGTTTTCTGTGCATGAACTCCAGACACAGACATACCCATTAGTAAAGCCGTTAGAAAAAGCTTTTCCATATCAATAATAATTTAGGTTTTAATCTTTAAGCCTCCCAACTCGTAAAATAGAGTATAAAAAAACAACACAACAAAATTAGCAAAAAGAACTGTAATCGTCGACTTATATCCCGAAAAATACGTATATTTGCATAGATAATCAGTATAAATAACATTTATTGCATCCTTATATGGACAAACGACACTTCCTAACCCATTTACTTGTTTGCTGCCTTTTGATAATTGGCTCTACAGATGTAGCAAATGCGCAAAGAAGACACAAGGCAATTACTACAAAACAAAAACAACCATTATTTCTCATGAGCGACACCCTTCCTATTGTAGGTTCAATGGCAAAAGTTGGTGAGAAACAGATGAATAAAGGTTTGGTGAACTCTGCCATTAATGCCCTTTCCGGACAAGCTGTCGGCGTGAATGTTGTTACAAACGGACAGGATCGTATGGCTATGCTGACCAGTGTGCGCGTTCGTGGTACCACATCATTGACAGGTGGCAATGACCCTCTGGTCCTCATAGATGGAGTTTCATCCGATTTAGCCACTCTATCTACCATTTATCCAGCTGATATAGAGAGCTTTACTATCCTTAAGAATGCCTCTGAGACATCTAAGTATGGTTCACGAGGAGCATCGGGTGTTATTGAAGTAAAAACAAGACGTGGTAATGGTAGTAAGTTTCAGATTTACTATGATGGAGCAGTAGGATTCGATGCGGTATACAAACGGCTTCGAATGCTAAATGCTGCAGAATATATCAGTACATCAAAAGCATTGGGATTAGACTATGTTGATAAGGGTTATGATACTGACTTTCAGAAAGAAATAGTACGAACTGGCTTCGTAAATTCACATCACGTAGCTTTTAGTGGAGGCAGTGAAAAATCTAACTATCGTGCCTCATTAGGCTATGTCCGTGGACAAACAGTTATAAAGAACAAGGATTACAATAACTTCGTGGCTAAGCTCGATATCTCACAGCTTGCCTTTGACGAGAAACTAAAGATAGACTTTGGTGTATTCGGATCATCCCAACAAGACGAAAAGATATTTGACCTTCAAGCGCTTTCCTACTCTACCGCTGCTATGAATCCAACGTTTCCGTTCCATAAGATAGGAAATGGATGGCAGAGAAACGGTACAGCTTCACAGATTGCACCAACAGAACCACTACTGTTTGAGCGTAACGACGAGAAGAATCTTACGTTCAACTCACATCTACAGTTATCCCTGCAGTTAACACATAATTTACAATTAGCCGCCTTGGGATCCTATTCTTATACTTCAACAGAAAATGGGAAGTTCGCTCCTACATGGGTCTGGGCACAGGGATTAGCCTATAGAGGAGAACGAAAGACAGAAGATATGTTAGGAAATATATCTCTCAACTGGAATTATCATTGGGGGGCAAGCAGGCTATCAGCCACTATGCTTTCAGAATATCAAAAGAAAAAAATAGCTTCCTTTTGGACGCAAGTAAAGGGATTGACCAATAACTACTTTGGTTACAATAATCTTGGTGCTGCTTCTGATCGTCCTTACGGAGGAACAGGTAGCAGTTATGCTGACCCAAGCCTTGCTTCGTTCATGGGTACTCTTACCTATACACTACTCGACCGATACACACTTAATTTGACAACACGTGCAGATGGATCGTCAATGGTTGGTAAAGAACACACCTGGGGCATCTTTCCTTCCATCTCAGCAACTTGGGATATGAAAAAAGAAAGTTTCCTACGCAACAATAAGCACATTAGTTTATTGAATCTTAGAACTGGCTATGGTCGATCAGGAAACCTTGGTGGTATCAGCTCATACTTAACCTTAAAGCAGTATATTCCTGTTGGCTTAATTTCATATAACGGTACACCTACTGTTACAATGGGCACCTTGCGCAATAGTAATCCTGACCTACGTTGGGAGACGCGCAGCACCTTTAATATTGGCACCGACCTTGGATTGTTCAACCATCGTCTGCTCCTTACAGCAGAGTATTACTATTCTAAGACTACCGATATGCTGTACGAATATGACGTACCTGTACCAACCTTCGCCTTCGATAGGCTATTGGCAAACATCGGTTCTATGTCTAATAGTGGTTTTGAGTTGGGTATTGGTATTGTTCCAATCTCAAAGAAAGATATGGAACTCAATGTCAATGTCAATATGGCATGGCAAAAGAACAAACTCCTTTCACTCAATGGTAAACTCAACGGAAGAGATATGACAGCATCAGACATAACACCAATTGGTAGCATGAATGGCGCAGGTTTCCATGGCGGTTATAATGATATTCTTTATCAGATCGTAGGTCAACCGCTCGGTGTTTTCTATCTTCCTCATTGCAAAGGAATCGTTGACAACGGACATGGACACAACAAATACGACATTGCAGATTTGAATAATGATAATGTAATCGACCTCAGCGACCATGGCGACCGGTATATTGCAGGACAAGCAACACCAAAGATGACATTGGGTTCAAACATAAGTTTTAGATACAAAGATTTCGATATTTCCCTTCAGATGAATGGTGCTTTCGGACATAAGATATTTAACGGAACTGCCCTTTCTTATATGAATATGTCGAACTTCCCAGACTATAACGTCTTTGCAGAGGCTCCTACACGGAATATTGTTGACCAAAACGTGACAGACTATTGGCTGGAACGGGGAGATTATCTGAACTTCGATTATCTCACAATCGGTTGGAACACACCCGTTAGAAATAAATATATCAGTTCATTACGTGTATCTTTCAGCATCAATAACCTCGCAACAATTACAAGTTATAGTGGCTTAACACCGATTATCAACAGCTACGTAGTAGATAATACCTTAGGTATAGATGACAAACGTACCTATCCCCCCTATCGCACCTACTCCATTGGTGTAAGTATTAAGTTCTAAGCATTTTAACACAACATAAACTACTATCAAGTATGAGATACTTACTTCGCCCACTCTTTTTCCTATCACTTCTCACATTGACTGGTTGTTTGGATGAAAACAGTAAAGACAGCCTCGACGAACAACAGGTCTATACAACTGATAAAGACGTATATGTCAATACCGTAGCTACTTTGTATAACTACATAGGAGGTGATAAAGATAGTGAGGGATTACAAGGTACTTATCGTGGTGTGTACGACTATAATACATTCACAACCGATGAAGCTATCATACCTGTCCGTGGCGGAGACTGGTATGACGGAGGCTTTTGGGCAGATTTATATACACACAACTGGGCAATAGATAGTAAACCTCTCTACGACACATGGAAATATCTCTATAAAGTAATTGTATTCTGTAACGATGCACTTGCAACAATCGACAGACATAAGCAGTTGCTTACAGACGACCAATACAAGGCTTATCAGGCTGAAGTAAGAGCTATCCGTGCCTTATATTACTATTATCTTATGGATATGTTCGGAAATATACCATTAGTCACAACAGTAGGTGAAAATACAGAGAATACTAAACAGGTAAATCGCCCAGACGTATATAAGTTTATTGTAAAGGAACTTCAAGAAGTCACTCCACAACTCCCAACTGGGCACAGCAACCTTTTAGGAGCTAATTATGGACGTGTGACACGCTCTGTCGCCAACTTCCTTCTTGCGAAATTAATGCTAAATGGTGAGGTCTATTCCGACACAGATTGGACAGATAATCAACAACCTAATGGTAAACAGATATACTTTACCATTGACGGTCAACAAATGAATATATGGCAAGCCTGCAAATATTACTGTGACAAGGTGACCTCTGATGGATTTACATTAGCAACCGATTATCTCAGTAACTTCTCTGTCAACAATGAGAATTCGCCAGAAAATATATTTACCATTCCTGTAGACAAACATCTCTATAGAAGTCAATTCCAATATCTTTTCCGCTCTCGTCATTACGCACATGGCAGTGCACTGAGCACAGGTGGAGAGAACGGAGCCTGCGCTACAGTCTCTACTGTCAGAACCTTTGGCTATGGCACGACTAATGTTGATAAGCGATATGCCTATAACTTCTACTCTGACACAGTTAGAGTAGATGGAAATATTGTACGTTTAGAAAATGACAAACCACTTGTTTATATACCTCTTGCCGTAGAGTTAAATCTCACTAACAGTCCATATATTAAGACTGCTGGCGCGAGAATGGCGAAATATGAGGTAGACCGTACCGCCTATAATGATGGTAAGAACCCTAACAACGATATTGTTCTCTTCCGTTATGCTGATGTATTACTCATGAGAGCGGAAGCTGCGGTACGCAATGGAGAGAATGGTAACACTGAACTGAACCTCGTTCGCAGCCGTAGCGGCATGGGAAGTAGAACTGCTACATTAGATAACATTCTTGCTGAACGCTTGATGGAACTAATGTGGGAGGGGTGGCGCCGCAATGACCTCATCCGCTTCAATCGTTTCCATCAGTCCTATGACCTTCGTACTGCACCAGCAACGGAAGCCGACCGTCATACAATCGTCTTCCCTATCCCATCACGTGCATTAGACCTCAACGAAAAGCTGAAGCAGAATAAAGGTTATAAACACTAAATAAAACCTCCGTTAACTCTGCCCCATCTACGTGATATTTTACGCCAAAAGGCAAAGAAAAGTATTGACAAAAATTTCAGAAAAAAGGTGGAAAAATGGGATAAAAACGAGTTATTCTATTGCCCTCGCAATCCACTCGTTATCAGATAGTTGCAAAATTAGTTTTTAAAAGATGCTTAGTAAGACTTCAAAAGGGCGTTAGTAAGACCTCAGAAGGGCATCTTTTGCAAGCTAATTGGGCGTTATTTGCAAGATAATTGGTGGTCTTTATAAAATCAGGGTGCAAAAAAAACGGACAAATCTTCAGAAGTTTGGGGTGATAAGATTTACCCTTTGCGTTTAGACTCATAAGAAATCAGCGTACATACGACGTATCTTTGCCATTGTGTTTCCAAACCTTTCTCACTGAGTACGCCTGCAGAATCAGCTCGTTCAAGCACTTGTAGCGGTTGAGTATAGTCCTGTTTTGATAGAAGATAACGTGATCTATGTCGTTCATAGTGAGAGATATAGACTGAGACATAACCAGCAGGAGATGCCGTAAGCTTTCCTGAAAGCGCAGAATAGACACCCCCATTATTTGCAGATAGTTCTGGCTTCTCATCAATATCTTTTCTGAAAGACTACGCTGTCACATATAACGAAGACAGGAATGCCATCATACACAACAGAGTAAGCTGTTTTCTCATATCGTAATATATTTGTATTATATTCTTATTAAGGATGAAACCAATATACAATAAATGCACAAATCCATGTCATCCTGCCCTATAAAGATAAGTATTTTTCATGATTGCCAGTAAAAAGATAGCAAAAGAAAAAGAGAGTGTGCCTATTAACACACCCTCATTTCTCTCTAATCTTATCCAGCCCTCCCCTCCTTTGGAGGGGTTGGGGGGAGGTCTTTACATATCCTCTTGGAACAATGGATCCTCAGGGACAACCATAATTGGTTTCTGCTGAGCAGCCTTCATGATATTCTCTGGCACGTACTTGTTATCAACAACCAGACGGAAAGTATATTCATTGAACCAAGGATTACTCATAATCAAGTAACCATTCTGACCATAAGAGGCACTCCAAGAGTTCTCTACCTTCCATTTCTTTGGCTGACCGTTCTCATCTAAGTCTACTGCTGTAAGTGTCATCGCATGAGTTGAACCACTATCGAAGGTCGCAATGCGCTCTGCCTTGTTCATTGGGAAGGTTGTTCCGAAAAGTGTTGCATAGTCGTAGTTATCCAAGTCAAGATAACCACGCTTGCGGTCGAGCTGCTTACCCACATCATAACTGGTGTACATCTTCGTCGAGTCTTTCAGTGAAGCAATAGCCATCTTCGCAATATCTTCCATTGGAAGGTTCACATACTTCCAGTTATGACCATCGTAGGTATGACGATCATATTCAATTTCGTAGGTCTTATAATAAGGACGACGAGGGTCGTTCATGGCCATAATAAAGGTTCCATTGAGAGGACCACCCACCGTTTCCTTATAGAATTCCTGTGGAGTATATGTCTTTGCCTTACCAATCTGCTTACCATTCTTATCCTTGAAAGCAAAGGTAAACGTCTTGACTGGCTCACCCAAAGAAAGTGAGAGTATATGATAGATATTACCCAACATCTCTGTCTTGCGTGCCTTAATAGCTGCCTTCGACTTCTTGTCAGCTACCATCTTACGCAGCTCTAACCCATACTCACGTAGTTTTGATGACACAATCTTTGCCATTCGAGAGGTGTTTTCAGCTGAATAGGTTTCTTGCATGGCTTCCATTGGTACAACACCATACTTCTCAACCAAGTCAGATACACCGCAGAACGTACCGCCATCACTAATAGGATTCTTAAAAAAGAATTGCACACGTGGGTCGTCTAATGGCTTACCAGCATTGTCTATCACACCCTGCAACATCAAATTTGCCTTCTCTAACTGGTCATAGAAAGAGAGGTAAACATGAGAATACTCCACTCTCAACGTATCCTTATGGCGACGAGCAAAGTTAGCACGCAAAACGTTCAGTCCTGTAAAGAGCCAGCAACGACCTGAACTTTTCTGATCTTGAATATTCTGTTTCGGTGTCTCCACACTAAAATAGGTGTCCACAGGTCCAGAATTACGGAAGTTACGAGCAAGGTCATCAATAGAATTTGTGGCGATTGCATTCGATAAAGCACGGTCAGATGTTGTCAATCCAGCCTTCTGAATCTGCTGCAACATCTGTGCATCAATACCACCATCTTTCGTCTGTGCCTGCACTGTAAGCACACAACTTAGCAAGCCACAGGCAATAAACATATTCTTTCTCATTGTTTTCTTAATAATATTAAGGTAAAGAGTTATTAAAAACTTATTTTCTACAAAGATACTATTTATTTCCCATTGTTGTTGTAATAAAGTGTGAAAATCATCATCGATACTGATAAATTCTACCTAAAAGGGAAAGGTTAACAATTTCTTTTCATGAAGAAAAAGAATTATTTTCATGAACAAAAAATATTTATCTTCATGAAAAAAAATATTTATTTTCATGAAAATAAATCGGGAATAAGGGTAAATCGTGAGATTGAAGAGGATTAAGTAGTAGAATATACCCCTACTTTATCTCCTTCATTCGGCATTCTTTTGTTCGTAAGTTTTCCTTGAATAAAAACCTGTACATGAAAAGAAGGCTTCCTATCCTATTACTTTAACCAAGCTTTTGGGCATTTTTCTATATAAAACATTTGCGTATCTTGTTTTTTTTTACGAATATTGCATACGCAAATTAGCGGCTGCTGAAAGTCGCATAAACTAAAAATAAATCTATGAAGAAAATCTTATTGAGTCTGTTTCTTGCTGCTGTCAGCCTATCGAGCTATGCACAGCACTTTATAACAGACCCTAATTTCAGACAAAAAGTAGAAAGCGCATTCCAAGCCAAGATGAAGGTTATTGGCAAGAAGTTCTATAACACAAAGGGACTTCGGGTGTCTCCTGAGGAGGAGGAAGCCTTACGTTTCTTGTATGCTTATATGCCAATTGCCGATGCTACGGATTATCCAACAGACTATCATCTTAAAAACATACGCACCGCCTTGCAAACAAGAAAGTCTATGGCATGGGGAAAGGATGTCCCTGAATTGCTGTTTAGACATTTCGTTTTGCCTATGCGTGTGAACAATGAACCGCTCGACAGTTCACGTGCTATCTTCTATCGTGAACTGAGTGAGCGTGTGAAAGGACTTCCTATGAAGGAAGCTATCCTTGAAGTAAACCACTGGTGCCACGAACGTGTTACCTACGAGCCTTCTGATGCACGTACTTCTTCACCTCTGCAATCTATCCGTACGGGTCGTGGACGCTGTGGAGAGGAGAGTACTTTTACGGTAGCTGCCCTCCGTTCTATCGGTATTCCAGCTCGTCAGGTATATACTCCTCGATGGGCACATACGGACGACAATCATGCTTGGGTAGAAGCTTGGGCAGATGGAAAATGGTATTTCTTAGGCGCTTGTGAGCCAGAGCCAGTACTCAACCTTGCTTGGTTTAACGAGCCTGCATCACGTGCAATGCTGATGCACACACGTGCTTTCGGTGATTATGAGGGTCCAGAGGAGGTGATGCTACGTACCAATAACTTCACCGAGATTAACCTCATTGACAACTATGGCAGTACGTCAAAGATTGATTTTAAGATTGTCGATAAGGATGGTAAGCCTGTTGACAACGCAAAGGTAGACTTCAAGATTTATAATTATGCCGAGTTCTATACCGCTGTATCTAAGTACACTGGCGAGGATGGAACAACCTTCCTCTCTGCTGGTAAGGGTGATATGATTGTCTGGGCATCAAAGGATGGACAATTTGGCTATGCCAAAGCTACCTTTGGAAAGGATAAGTCAATCACCATCAAACTGGATTATAACGAACAAAATATGCCAAAGGAGGCTGACCTCGACATCGTTCCACCTGCTTCAAATACCACATTACCAGCCGTTACCAAGGCACAGCGTGATGAGAATACGCGTCGTTTGACTTATGAGGATTCAATCCGCCATGCTTATATTGCTACCTTCCCAACAGCAGAGTCAATGAAGGATTATCGCTATCCAGCAGCCACCCCTTATATTATTAAGGCACGTGGCAACTGGAAGACTATTAAGGCGTTTGTTGAGAAGTATGCTAATCAGCAGGATCGTGCCCTAAAATTGCTCAGTACTTTGAGTGACAAAGACCTTCGTGATATGCCAATGGAAATCTTGGAGGATAACATAAAGGCTAAGAGCAACCAACTCTCTCCACGTGTTGAGAGCGAAATGATTCTCACACCGTTCAAACAATTCTTTGAGAAAGCCTTTGCAAAGGAAGCTGCAAGTTTCCGCAAGAATCCAGCTTTGTTGGTTGAATGGATTCGCAAGAACATCCGCATGAATCCTGATACACGTGCAATGAGAATCCCACAGACCCCAAGAAGTGTATGGGAGAGCCGTGTTACCGATAGCCGCAGCCGTGATATCTTCTTCGTAGATGTAGCACGCAGCTTAGGTATTGAAGCTCGTATGGACCCTGTGGCATGGAAGATTCAGTATAAGCAGAACGGCAAATGGGTGGATGTTGACTTTGATGCAGCAGCTCAGCAGACTGCTAAAACAGGTAAATTAGTACTGACATTCACCCCTGATGGTTTCCTCGATGACCCTAAGTATTATAGCCATTTCAGCATCAGTAAGATTGTTTATGGACAGACATGGCTGATGAACTTTGACGAAGGACAGGTTGACATGGGTGGCGGTGCTACATGGTCGAACACCTTTAAGAATGGTGCAACACTCGATGAGGGCACTTATATCCTCGTGACTGGCCAGCGAATGGCGGATGGTAGTGTACTTGCACACAGCCGTTTCTTTCAGATTAAACCAGGCGAGACGACCACTCTCCCACTCGATGTACGTCAGGAAAGCGAAGGTGTGAAGGTGATTGGTAGCTTCAATAGTGAGGACTTGTTTGACAAAGACGGTCAGAGCGTTTCTATCCTAAGCCAGACGGGACGTGGCTATTACGTTCTCGGCGTATTGGGTATCGGTCAGGAGCCAACGAATCACGCATTGCATGATATTGAAAAGATGAAGGATAAGCTCGATAAGTGGGACCGTCCTTTCGTTCTGCTCTTCAAGAATGAGGCAGAAGCTAAGAAGTTCCAAGCACAGAAGGGTGAGTTCCCTAACCTCCCAGCGAAGACTATCTTCGGTATTGATAAGGATGGAACCATCCAGCAAGAAATAGCAAAAGAGATGAAACTGCGCAATACGGAGCAGTTACCTATATTCATTATCGCTGATACCTTCAATCGTATTGTCTTCCTTTCTCAGGGATATACAATCGGATTGGGTGAGCAACTCGTTAAAACAAGTAGTAAACTTTAAATAAGGAGGGAGAGGAGTTAAGGAGTGAAAGGGAGTTAAGACAATACTTTTATAGCTGTAATATATCAGACAATAAACGGTCATATATCACACTAACAGATAGTGTTGTCTTAACTCCCTTTCACTCCTTAATACTTTTATAGCTGTAATATATCAGACAACAAACGGTCATATATCACACTAACAGATAGTGTTGTCTTAACTCCCTTTCACTCCTTAACTCCTTTAACTCCTCAAATTATCCAACATGAACCGAACTGATTTTGAGATAGAGATATGTGCTAACAGTGTTGAAAGCTGTATAGAAGCACAGAAAGGTGGAGCTAATCGTGTAGAACTCTGTATGGGTATTCCCGAAGGTGGCACCACTCCTTCCTATGGCGAAATAAAGATGGCGAGAGAAGTATTGACTGATACTCGCCTACATGTCATTATCCGCAACCGTGGGGGCGACTTCCTTTATACCGAACAAGAGCTTCAACGCATGGCAATGGACATTGATCTTTGTCGTGAGTTAGGTGTAGATGGTGTTGTTTTTGGCTGCCTGACAGCTGATGGTGACATTGACATGAAAGCCAATGAATACCTTATGTCTCACGCAAAAGGAATGAGTCTCACCTTCCATCGTGCCTTCGACCGCTGTCGTGAACCAGAGAAAGCCTTGGAACAACTCATCGCACTCGGCTTTGAAAGAGTACTTACATCGGGACAGCAACCCACGGCTGAGGAGGGTATTCCGCTGCTTATGCGATTACACCAATTATCTAACAATCGAATAAAGATTATGGCTGGCTGTGGAGTGAATGAAAAGAACATTGCTCGCATACGCCAAGAGACAAACGTTCCAGCCTTCCACTTCTCTGCACGTGAGCCCCAAGTAAGTCGCATGACCTACTCTAATCCTTCTGTTTACATGGGTGCAGAGGGTGCCGATGAAGACACAATTATGTTAACAACAGAGCGCAGAGTGAGAAACACTATTGATGCACTGATGGGAGAGATGGCATAAAAGAAATACTCATATACCGGAATTAAGTTCAGAAACATAGAAAGATTTATCTTCATTACTTTAACAAAGTAAACTACTGTGTCATCATAATTTGTAGACAAGAAAGGGAAGATTTCAGAAGTAATAGAAGCTTGACGGAGTGAAACTTATTATGGCAAGAGTTTGTCAAGAGTGTTCCGTACTTTGGTGTTTATGGTTAGCACGCCTTGTGCGCAGTGTTAGCACGAGACGTGCTAATCATAAACACGTAGTGTGATGACAGTTGTAAGTCACATAAAAAGGGACTTGTAAAAGCAAGATAATACTTGAGTTCGGGATAAGTTTAGCATGAGAAAAGTTCCAACTGCCTTGATTTTTCCACATACACTGGCAGTGCCTCTGGCTTGTTCTCAAAGAAGCAGTATGCTGTAAGGGCAGAACACAAGTTCATGATAAAGTTGTGTATCGAGCGGTGTCTTGAGTGAACAAGGTTGGCTTTGTTCTTGAGTAGTTCGTTAATGCACTCGATGATGTATCTTTTCCTCAGCATGATCTTGTCCCACATAGGCATCAGTTTGTTCTTCATCTTAGCCTTGAGCCCATGAACGAGTTGGATACCTTGACTGAACAGGCTCTCAAAGAGTTCCTGCTTGATGTATCCTCTATCAGCGAAGACCTTCCCAAACAAGACCTTTGAAAACACCGTCCATACCCTTCTATCCCTGTCATCCACATTTGCTCCTGTAAGACAGAACGTTATCACTTCACCAGAATCATTGCATAGCAGGTGCAGCTTGAATCCATGACACCAGCCCATGGTACCCTTTCCGTCCTTGGCGAGGCCGGCAAAGACTTTGTTGTAATATCGTCGTACATTGTGACATACGGGTATCATTGTGCTGTCAACGAATGTTATACCCGTACACTTGCCGAAGGCATAGAGCTTCATGAACAGCATCATCTTAAAGAACACTCTTGGCATGAGTTCAACGAAGCGGTTATAGGAAACCGCGTCGGGAAAATCCTGACGCATCACCCCTTTGACCCAATTCAAATAATACTCCTTGAAATTGCGATATGCGCCGAAATGATAGCATACCAAAATGGTCATAATCTCACTTTCCGAGAGTCTGCCCTTGCGGTTTCGGTAGCGTTTGCCGTCACTGTTATGGGACGGTAGACGCAGGTTTTTCGCTAATTCGGCACTCAAATTCTTATCAAACTCGTCGATTATACAGAAAATTTCAGTAACTTTGTCCTTGGTAATCATCGTTCAAAAATCTTGTAATCTATTGATTTTCACCTATAAAGATACGAATTTTTTGACGAGATTACCAACTTTTTCAAGCCTTTTCTTATCCCGAATTCGCGTAATAATATAATAGAATATTAATTAAAATCATAAAAAAATGACGGAATTAGAAAAAAATGCCATTTTTGATTTTGCGTCTTCTGAGATAACTATTGATGATTTTTACAAAAAGATGCCTCAATATAAAAACGAAGATTTCATAGTCAAGAAATATAATGAAATTATTTTCAATAAAGATAGCAAGACATTGGGTTACTTGAGACTTATACCCATAAAAGATGTAAGACTTTTTAAAAATATCTATAGGCAATTGCTGTTAGAAGATTGGCATATAGAGCATGAAGATATTGTAGGCTTTTTTCAGTCGTATTTCAATAAAGACATTGAGAATATATATATACTATTAAATGCGTTAATTAATATACCTACATATCTTCAAGAAGATGAAGCAACTAAATATTCTTATATAAAAAAAATCATTTATGCTATTGGTGCTCAACCCCAACCGGAGAGTCTCTCTGCATTAGGGGACTTAGCATCAGAAACAGGCGATGAAAAGATAAAAGAACTTACACTACATCAGTTAGAAAAAAGAAAAAGACTCGGTAGATGGGAATACGAAAGAAATCAACAAATAAGACAATAGTTTACAGAAGTGTAGAATTCATCTTATAACAAAATATCTATGGGGAATGAATTTTACAATTTTGCTATCATCTTGTCTTAAGGAGTATGCTATTCCCTATTGAATTAGCTTTCATTATCAATACTTGAGTTCGAGATAAGTTTAGCATGAAAAGAGTTCCAACTGCCTTGATTTTTCCACATACACTGGCAGTGCCTCTGGCTTGTTCT
>CAUVDL010000021.1:0-38542 GCA_963550695.1 uncultured Prevotella sp.
AAAGGATAACAATGATGCAAGATGATTGGGGAACGCCGTGAGGCGCGAACCAAAAATCAAGCTCAATATCTTACAGAAATGTGGATATTAAAGGGCACAGCAAATTACTTGCTGTGCCCTTTAGTTTTTCAGTAATTACTTCTTTGGCAGTTTTATTTAATTCAAATGGGTCATTAGACCACAATATGCATATTTTTTATTATTACTGTATTGTTTCCTAACATCTTTTATTTTCTTATCGGTATCTTGTCTGTCTCTGTAACTTGACTTAGCCCACTACGCCTGCGTTACAAAGCCAAACAATCTGTTCGATAATAAAACAAAATATGTTTAGGCTCTAATGCTCGATTTGGGTTTAAACATTCAGGCTGTGTTTGTTGAGTGTTTTGGCTTAATGAAGTTTTCAAAAAACGTATAGAAGTGGTGTTTTACATAATGTTGTAATGGTAATAAAGCGTCGATCTACTTGTCTTTACCCAACATTCTGATGATGAACACATGTTGTGCGGAGGCTTAGCACATAACGTGCGGAGGGTTAACACCATTTGTGCGGATGGTAAGCGTTATTGGTGTTGAAGGCTCTTTGTTTTGCAAAATACAATTAAAGATATTGCTATTTGTGGTTTTAAACATATTATATTGCCTACTGCAGACATTAGTTTGATAGTGAACTTACTTTTACAAAGAAATAAGATGTAATCAAGTGTCTGCTTTTTTATAGTGACATACCTTGAGAATTTAATTATAAAAAGAGGATTTTATTCTATTAGTTCAAATATAATAGTCTCTCATTTTGTTCAAAATTTTTTAGCAATTATAATGAATTTCTCTCCTTCTCTATAAAAGTAAAAGCTTACAAACGTAATTTTGAGAACATGGCTTAAAAATGTTTTATAAATTTGTTGTTCTCAGTTGAAATCGGTATCTTTGCATATAGGTTATTTTAATTATAATAAACTAAAAACGAGAAACGTGAAACATAAATATATCATCATATTGTTACTTCTCCTTCCTTCGTATCTCTTTGCACAAAACATAGAGATAGGAACTTGTACAACACAGGATGGAGGAATTTATCATGGACAGATGTTCCGTGGTAAGCCTAATGGTAAAGGAAAAACAACTTATAAGAAAGGTAATGTCTATGAAGGCGATTATATGAAAGGTTTACGCCATGGACAAGGAACCTATAAGTTTGCAGATGGTGAGAAATATGTAGGTCAGTGGTTCCAAGATCAACAACATGGGCAAGGTGTTTACTACTTTGCCAATGGTAATCGTTATGATGGTTTATGGTATAAGGATTATCAGCAGGGACAGGGAACAATGTATTATTACAATGGTGATAAGTATATTGGCAACTGGGACCATGATAAACGCAGTGGTGAAGGAAAGTATATCTTTGCCAATGGTGCGTTTTATGAAGGCTCATGGAAGAACGACATGAAGAACGGACATGGTAGTTTCAAATGGCCTGACCGCTCATCATTCACAGGAAACTGGGTGAATAACCTAAAGGAAGGTAGAGGAATTTATATTTATGCAGATGGTGATGAATATAATGGAGAGTGGAAGAATGACCTACAGAATGGTAAGGGTATCTATAAATTCAAGGATGGCGAAAGCTATGATGGTGAATATTTAGATGGCGAACGCACAGGACAAGGCATCTTCCGTTATAAGAATGGCGACCAATATTCTGGTCATTTCCTTAAAGGACTTAAGTCAGGCTATGGCACAATGTCATGGAATAATGGCGATATCTATGTAGGTTACTGGGAGAAAGATATGCAGAACGGACAGGGTAAACTGACCAAGAAGAATAAGGATGTGTATGAGGGGCAGTTCCGAAATGGTTTATTAGAAGGACTAATCATCATTCACTATGCTGATGGCAGTAAGTTCCGTGGCAGCTACCACAATGGCAAAAGAAATGGAACAGCTGTTGAGGAGTCTGCAGATGGCGTACGTTTTGAAGGTAACTATCGTGATGACCGCCGTGATGGAAAGTTCATTGAGCGTGATAAAAATGGTAAAGTAACTGCCAGCGGTTATTATGAAGGAGGAAAACGCTATACGAATTAGCCTTTACAAAATATAACAAATAAAATAAAGCTTATCGACCATGGTTACAAGAAAGACCACAACAAAGAAGGCTCCAGTCAAAAAGACTTCTGCTAAAATGGCAAAAGTGAAGGAACCGTCTCACATAGGACTCGTTAAGAATGATGCCTATTTGGCTCCTTATGAGGATGCAATTCGTGGACGTCACGAGCATGCTCTTTGGAAGATGAATCAGCTTACTCAGAATGGTCAGTTGACACTCTCGGATTTTGCAAACGGCCATAACTACTATGGTTTGCATCAGACAGCTGACGGGTGGGTATTTCGTGAATGGGCTCCTAACGCTACTGAGATTTATCTTGTTGGTGATTTCAATGGTTGGAATGAGCAAGAAGCCTATCAATGTCACAAGATTGAGGGTACTGGTAATTGGGAACTTATGCTCCCACATGACGCTATGCAGCATGGTCAGTACTATAAGATGCGTGTACATTGGGAAGGTGGAGAAGGTGAGCGCATCCCTGCTTGGGCACAGCGTGTTGTTCAAGATGAAGCAAGTAAAATCTTCTCTGCACAGGTATGGGCACCTGCTGAGCCATATGTTTGGAAGAAAAAGACCTTTAAGGCACAGACTTCTCCACTGTTGATCTACGAGTGCCACATTGGTATGGCACAGGATGAGGAGAAGGTTGGAACATATAATGAGTTCCGTGAGAAGGTATTGCCACGTATAATTAAGGATGGATATAACGCCATTCAGATTATGGCTATTCAGGAACATCCTTATTATGGTAGCTTTGGTTATCACGTTAGTTCCTTCTTTGCAGCCAGTTCACGCTTCGGAACACCTGAAGAGTTGAAGGCACTCATTGATGAAGCGCATAAGAATGGCATTGCTGTTATCATGGATATCGTTCACTCTCATGCTGTTAAGAACGAGGTGGAAGGCTTGGGCAACTTAGCTGGTGATCCTAATCAGTACTTCTATCCGGGTGAGCGTCATGAGCATCCAGCATGGGATTCGCTGTGTTTCGATTATGGTAAAGACGAGGTTCTCCACTTCCTTTTGTCTAACTGTAAATACTGGTTAGAGGAATATCACTTTGATGGTTTCCGCTTTGATGGTGTGACTTCAATGCTTTATTACAGTCATGGATTAGGTGAAGCATTCTGCAATTATGCCGACTATTTCAATGGACATCAGGATGATAACGCTATCTGTTATTTGACACTTGCCAACTGTCTTATCCATGAGGTAAACAAGAATGCAGTAACGATTGCAGAGGAAGTGTCGGGTATGCCAGGTTTAGCTGCTAAGTTTAAGGATGGCGGATACGGCTTTGATTATCGTATGGCAATGAATATTCCAGACTACTGGATAAAGACTATCAAGGAGTTACCAGACGAAGCTTGGAAGCCTTCTTCTATCTTCTGGGAGATAAAGAACCGTCGTGCTGATGAGAAAACTATTTCTTATTGTGAATCACACGACCAAGCGTTGGTGGGCGATAAGACGATTATCTTCCGATTAGTAGATTCTGATATGTATTGGCATTTCCGTAAGGGAGACGAAACAGAGATGACTCATCGTGGCATTGCACTGCATAAGATGATTCGTCTTGCCACTATTGCTGCTATTAATGGTGGTTATCTGAACTTTATGGGTAATGAGTTTGGTCATCCAGAGTGGATTGACTTCCCACGTGAAGGGAATGGATGGAGTCATAAGTATGCCCGTCGACAGTGGAACTTGGTTGATAATGAGGAACTATGTTATCACTTGCTTGGCGACTTCGACCGCAAGATGTTGGAGGTAATTACAAGTGAGAAGAAGTTTAATGAGACTCCTATCCAAGAGATTTGGCACAATGATGGCGACCAGATTTTGGCATTTAGTAGGGGAGAGTTAGTCTTTGTATTCAACTTCTCACCAACACATTCTTATTCCGATTATGGGTTCTTGGTGCCAGAGGGTTCTTATAATGTAGTGTTAAACACAGATGCCAGAGAGTTTGGTGGCTTTGGCTTTGCTGATGATACAGTAGAGCATTTCACAAATAGCGACCCTCTTTATGAGAAAGATCATAAAGGCTGGCTCAAACTTTATATACCAGCTCGTAGTGCTGTAGTATTGAGAAAGAAATAAATTCATGATGGAAAGTAAGTTTATGCGTGCTATTTGCGCAGTACTATTTTGCTCATTCACATTCTGTTATCTGTTTTTCTATCAAGCAGATGTGATGACCATAGTACAGCACTTGGCTTCAGGAAGGCAGACCTTCTATAATCCAATGTTAGGTGCTGTGTTGATAACACTTACTTTAAAGTTACTCCAAATGGGTGTAAGCTCATTTTTTAAGTTGAAGAAGCGTGGCTTTGGTTTGACTTACTTTCCATCTTTTCTTGTTCTGACAATCATCTCAGACTTGCGTCCAACCGCAGATAGCGTAACGTTTGGCAATTGGTTATGGATAACTCCTTTGCTATTTTTGGTTTATATTTTTGTAATGTTTGCCGTCAAACGCTTTGAACCTTATGAACCAGAATCGCGTAGCTATGGTCTGTTTTCACAGATGATTTGGATAAATCTTTTGCTTTTTCTTGGCTTCTTCTTATTTACTGGACTTTTCAGTAATAGTAATCGGTATTTCCATCAGCGAGCTAAAGTTGAGGCTTTGATAGACAAGAAGGATTATGCTGGTGCATTGGATGTAGTACGAACAATGCCTCATACGGATTCTGTAACATCTATGCTAACCATCTATGCAGTTGCGCGTAGAGGTCATTTAGCAGACAGTCTTTTCCATTACCCTTTGGTAGGAGAATCACGAACTTTGCGTCCTGGAAAGGTACATTCGTGGTTGCAACCAGATAGTGTACTCTATAAAGTTACCCGTAATTCAGCAAACTATCAGTTGTTAGGTTTCTTGTTAGATCGCAATCTTAATGACTTTGCTCGCTATCTTCCACAGTATTATCCTGCAGATAGCCTTCGTCCACGTTATTATAAAGAAGCTCTCAAGATTCTCTCGCTTAAGAACCGAGGATTAAGACTTATTGCACCTTATAAAAAAGGTAGCTATGCTGCCTATTATTATGCAAAGTAGCATTCTTCTTTATACAATAAATATAGGTTAGAAATATCTTTACAAATATCGTAAAAATATTCTTTTAAAAACCGAATAAAACACTATTTCTCGGGATGTTTGTAACTTGCAGCGTATCAGTATGTTGTAAAGATGCTTGCGAAGCGGTACTTAATTGGACTTCAAAAGGGCGTTAATAAGACCTCAAAAGGGTATCTTTTGCAAGTCAAGAGGGCGTCTTTTCGAGTCCAATTAAGCATCAATAAAAATCTACGAAAGAAAAAATCCTTACATAATCGCCAATTTGTTGACTTGCTTTTAGCCCCAATAGCCTTTAAAATCTTATAAATAGGGTGTTGTTTGTTTTTGTAACGACGGTTCAATAGAATGTGTACGTTATAAATATATATAGGTGGTTTTAGGATTATAATAGATGTTAGTATGTAATTCGTCTAATACGGAAACGTGATTATTGTGACCTTAATAATTAATTGTGATAAAATAGTCTATTTATGTAATGAGCTGTTTGTATTATTTTCAATAATACCTAAATATGGTGAAAAATCTGAATAAAAGGTTGAGTGTTGTGGTATAACTTAGGTACATAATTTCAACATATTTAGGTATTGTCTTTTAATTCAGAAAACTCTACCTTTGCATCCAAGTTATAAATATATTAAATAATAACTCAATGATGAAGTTTATATCTGGGATAACTTTTGCCGTACTCCTTTCTGGTACGACCTCAGTACATGCACAAGTAAATGCAGCCGATTCTGTTATGACACATGCTAAAGGCAATAAGTTAAGTCTTGGCGGTTATGGTGAAGCTGCTTATTCTCGCAATTTTTACAGTGATAATGGTAATCGTTATACGACGCCAGGTCTTTATAAGAAGGACCCAAGCCATGGAAGATTTGATATTCCGCATGCCGTTATCTATCTTGGTTATGATTTTGGAAAAGGTTGGTCTGTAGGATCAGAGATTGAATTTGAGCATGGTGGCTCTGGTTCTGCTATTGAATATGAGGCAGACGAAGCAATTGAGTTCGAACATGAAACAGAGAAAGGTGGAGAAGTTGAACTTGAGCAGTTCTGGCTTCAGAAATCATTTAGTAAAGCATTTAATATTAGAGCAGGTCATATTGTAGTTCCATTTGGTTTAGTGAATGCACATCATGAGCCATTAAACTTCTTTACAGTATATCGTCCTGAAGGGGAAAACACAATTCTTCCAAGTACATGGCATCAAACAGGTATTTCTTTCTGGGGTAAGGCAGGCGATTTTAGTTATGTTGCACAGATGATTGCAGGATTGGATGCTTATCATTTCAGTCGTGCTAACTGGATTCAAAAAGGTACATCAAGTCCTTTTGAGTTCGAGGTTGCTAATAAGTATGGTTTCCTTGCACGAGTAGACAATCATACTATTCCTGGTCTTCGTATTGGTGTTAGTGGCTATGTTGGTCAGGCTATGCACAACAACGTTCCGCATGATAGTGAAAAGGGAGAGAAGAAGAAGATTAAGGGAAATGTCTATCTTGGTAGTTTAGACTTCACCTATAATAAGTATAATTGGATTGCACGCGGAAATATTGACTATGGTTATGTAAGCAATGCACAAGAAATTTCTCAGCTTTCATACCCTAATGTACAATATGTAAAGCCATATGAGTCAGGTAATGGTAAATACTTCGGAAGTCATGCAATGGCAATGATGTTTGAGGTAGGTTATGATGTTTTCTCTCAGATTCACAAGTTGCGTGAAGACAATCAAAAACTTTATGTTTTCGGACATATTGAGCACTATGATTCTTATATTCATGCTGTAACTAAGCAGTGGACGAATAGAACCGTTCTTGCAACAGGTATTAACTATTATCCTATTCCACAGATTGCTATCAAGGCAGAATACAACTATCGTAATCTGAAGAAAGGGTATAACGATGAACCTTCTATAAACATTGGTATAGCATACGAAGGTTTTTTCTTATAAGCGACAAGAAAAAGATTGTATAACTATTATTTAAAAAAGGAGTATAATGAAAAAAGTAACAAAATTTGCAATGTTCCTTCTTGTTGGAACATTAGCTACAGGTTTTACATCATGTAGTAGTGATGACGATGTTACTACTACAACGATTCTTACATCTGAACAGCGGGCCGAACTAAACAAGGTTGAAAGTGAAAGTAGTGCAAATGCTAATAAGACCGAAATGGGTAAGGTCGTTGCTAATTACATAGATGCTGTTATTAAACCTACATATTTGGATTTAGCCCAAAAGTCTGATGTTCTTTATCAGGCCTGTCAGAATCTCTACCAGAAGCGTAAAGCTGGTACACTGACTCAGAATGATATTGATGCAGCTTGTGAAGCTTTTAAGGGTGCTCGTAAGGATTGGGAGCAGAGCGAATCATTCCTTTATGGTGCGGCATCTGACAATGAAATCGACCCACATATTGACTCATGGCCACTCGACCATGATCAGTTGACAAAAGCATTGAATGATGCTAATGTTATTGCTGGTATCAATGGTGAGAACCCAACCAAGTATGTTTATGACCACAATGGTAACTTCGACTCTGTGTTAGGTTTCCACGGATTGGAGTTCGTACTCTTCCGTAATGGTAAGAATCGTAGCGTAGCAGATTTCAATGCTGAAAAAGAGACAGAAGCAGGTCTTACAAGTGTAAGTACAGTAAACGAAGCAGCCTTTGCAGCAGCTGTTGCAGGTGACCTTCGTAACATGACTTATCTTTTGGAGTATGGATGGTTAGGTACAAGTATTCCTGCAACTCATCAAGCTCAACTTGCTAATGCAATCTGGGTCATTAATGGAACACGTCATCAAGGTCTTTCTCCAAAGATGATTCCATATCGTGACTATTCAAAGTTTGCCACAACAGATAAAGGCTTTTTCAAAACATGGCATGAGACACTGAACAACATCTTCATTGGTGGATGTAGTGGTATTTGTGAGGAGGTCGCTTCACAGAAACTTGGTCAAGCTTATCGTAAAGCCACAGGTACAGGTACAGCAGAAGATGCAGCAAACTATATTGAGTCACCTTACAGTAAGCGTTCATTCCAAGATTACCAGGATAACATCTATTCTATTAAGAATTCACTCTATGGAGTTCGTGGTACAGAGAACATCTCTACTCCAGCTCCGTACTCTATCATGAACTTCTTGAAGAACAACAACTATCCTAAGTACAATGAGTTGAACAGCGCTCTTAACGAAGCAATTGCTGCCTTGGAGACAGCTAAGAAGAGCGGTATTGCATTCATTGACCAACCAGGTAATCCACAGGTTAAGACTTGCATTGATAAGGTTGATGCTTTGAATGAAGCACTTAATGCTGCTGGTACATGGATTAATCAACAAACAGATAAGTAATTAAGTTCTTGCAAATCTGAAAAGTAAATATCAATAATAAACGTAGCTTTGTCTTTTTTAGACAAGGCTACGTTTCAAACGTAAATTTAATTATAAAACATTATGAGACACAACAGCTATAGCAATTTTTTACTTGCTGGAGCACTATTATGTTTGTTTGCTGCATGCTCAGACGACAATGTATCACCAGAAACACCACTAAAGCCATCAGAGCCTGAAGCAAAGTACATTGGTCAAGCGGTAGGTAACTTCTCTGCTGACGAATGGTACCCAGCTGGTAAGCTTGGTACGACTGAGAATACCGCAGCAGGTTGTTATGAGGACAATACACCAGCTATTGACGAACAAGGACTAACAGATCTCTTCAACCAAGGTGATATGATGGTAAGTGCTAAGTACACGCTTAGTACTGAACCATACAAAGGGTGGGGACCTGTAGCTTCACGTCGTTCATGCGAGTACTGTCACTCTGGTGGCTATGCTCACGGACACAGTCGCGACAACATGGATCCAGTTAAGGGTAATGGTTACATCGTTTCTGTTTATACACCTGATTCTCCAGGTAGCAACAATGGTACACCAATTGACCAGTTGACTACCTTTACAATGGTTCAAGCTGTAGAGCCATTCTTACCACCAGTAGATCCTAAACAGATACATATTACATGGCACGATGTTACATCTATGCCAAGTGGATTACCAATGCAGTTCCCTGATGGTGAGAAGTATAATCTACGTTATCCATCAGTATCTATTCCACAGTCTGCATTTAACACAGACCCAGTGCCAAGCAACTACGAAGTACGTTTGATAGCTTCATGTAACTTCCAAGGTCTTGGTTTAATTGATGCTATTTCTAATGAAGATTTAAAGAAGCAATATGAGTCTGAAGGTAAATTTGTAGAACTTAACCCAGAGTTCTTTGACAATACAACAAAGCAGTTGAAGCCAGAAGCATGGGCAGAAGATGCCTTTGGCAATAAGTTTGTAAAGCGTTTCAACTATGATTTACTTGATGGTTGCCTTGAGAATGACGTTGCTCTTTGGGACGAGTTAAATATTCTTCGTTCTGATATTAAGCATATCTGTTCTACAGAGGCATGGGCTAAAGCGATGTCAGAGAACGAAAATGTGATTAGTTACATTCAACAGCATGGTAGTGAGCCTAACTCTTACGTACATCCATATTACAATGATGGAACACGTGAAGGTATCAAGAATGCTGTTCGTTATTTGCTTTCACCAAGCGACAACGTAAACCTCTATAACAATCCTTACTTCAACTTCAAGCCTGAGGTGAGTGATGACGCTTATCATGCGTTTATGGTTTGGCACAGAGGTATTGCTGTTCCTCGTGCAAGAAATTTGAATGACAAGGATGTACAGCGTGGCAAGGAACTCTTTACTGGTGAGTTAGGCTGTGCTCATTGTCATAAGGCTTCTTGGACTACGGGCGCAGACAACCATGGCTCTTCTAAGATTATTGGCAATAAGCAGTTGCCTAAGTATGCTAATCAGAAGATTTATCCTTACTCAGACTTTATCCAGCATAAGTTGGATATGAAGAATGATATTCATGGATCATGGTGCCGAACAACACCTTTATGGGGTAGAGGTTTGTCACTTATCAACTCTGGTGCAGAAGATCGTCTTCATGATGCTCGAGCACGTAATGAGATTGAAGCAATCATGTGGCATGCTTATAGTAAGAACAGTCAGGCTTATAATGCTGCTGTGAAGTTCTATAAGTTGCCTAAGGCTGATAGAGATGCAGTGGTTAAATTCATACGCTCTATCTAATACTTTTAGTAAGTAACAGAAATATTTATAGGAAGAAGATGTAGTCTCAAACAGGCTCATCTTCTTCTTTATTATCTTACAGATGCGAACAAAGAAGATACTTGAAATTATTTATATTCTCCTTGTTATAGTGATGGCAATGGGGACTATTATCGGAAAATATACCAGCCTTGATTATGTTTCAGACAATATCTTTGGGTCGTGGTGGTTTTGTTTGTTGTGGGCTATTGGCACTGCAGCAGGCATTGTTTATTTTATAAAGCGAAAGATTCGTCGGCCAATTGTTATAATACTACATTTGTCATTTGTTGTGATTCTCCTTGGTGCATTGTTAACTCATCTCACCTCTAATAAAGGTGTGGTACATCTGCGGCAAGGGAAAACGACTAATACTTATATTACTAAGAGTGGAAACGAGTCTAAACTGCCATTTAGTATTCAGCTGAACAAATTTACTGTGTCTTATCATGCAGGCAATATGGCTGCAATGGATTATGCCTCAATTGTCACACTCATACAAGGAGATAAGTATGAACAGTATCAGATTTCAATGAATAATATCTACTCTGGATATGGCACACGTCTCTATCAAAGTAGCTATGATGAAGACATGAAAGGTAGTTATCTCTCTGTTAATTCTGACCCGTATGGAATTCCTGTTACTTATTTAGGTTATGCCCTTCTATTTTTTGGACTTATTGCAATGCTTATTGACCCTAAGGGAAACTTCCGACGTTTGCTACGTAAGGAAGCAACAGCTGTCATCATGCTGCTGATGGGCTGTTTGAATGCAAGTGCACAACCTGCATTACCACGTCAGACTGCTGACGAGTTTGGAAAGATATTGATTGTATATAATGGACGAATTTGCCCTATAGAGACATATGCTATCGACTTTACCACAAAACTTTATGGTAAAAAGAACTACAAAGACTTTACTCCTTCTCAGGTTTTAACAGGCTTCATGTTCTGGGGACAAGAATGGATGAAGGAACCTATTTTAAGAATAAAGGGAGCTGAACTGCGTAACAAGTTGAATTTAAATGAATATATTTCTCCTATGAGTTTGTTTGGACAACAAGGTTATATCTTAGGACCTTACCTTCAAGATGCGCATAGTCAGGAGAATGACAATGTATCAAAGCAGTTGCTTGATGTGGACGATAAGATGATGCTGTTGATGGAACTAACGCAAGGTAAACCTCTCAGAATCTTCCCTTATACGTCTAAAAATAATACTGTTGACTGGTTTACACCTACTGATAGATATCCGAAAGATATGCCAAAGGAACAGCAACAGTATATTAGATCTATTCTTCCATTAGCGGGGCAGCTTGCCAGACAGGGGAAGATAGAGATGCTGAACGAACTCATCCTGAAACTAAGGAAGTATCAATACAGATATGGTGGCAATACTATTCCATCTGAAACAGTAATTAAAGCAGAGGGAATCTACAATCATTTCCCATTTGCAACTATACTTTTTATCTTTAATTTGACAGCAGGTTTACTCTCAGTCTTATTCCTTGCGCATAAGAAAAGATATAGACTTTTTACTTGGTTAATGTCTTTTTCATGGTGTGTTCTTACCTTTACGTTAGCTCTGAGATGGGTTATCAATGGTACGATTCCACTCGCTAACGGCTATGAGACGATGTTACTATTATCTTGGCTCATTATGCTTGTATCTGTTTTGACGGCAAGGAAGCTACAACTTATGACAACTTTTGGATTACTTATGAGTGGCTTTATGCTTCTTGTAAGTCATCTTGGAGAGATGGATCCAAGTATAACACCACGTATGCCAGTGTTGAATAGTCCACTATTGAGTATTCATGTAAGTATCATCATGATTTCTTATGCTCTTCTCTCTCTTACGTTTATTAGTGCGATAGCCTATTTCCTTACCTGTAATAGTAAACGAGAAAGCGTTATGACTGCTAATCGACAGTTGACCGTTCTTTCACAGATTTTCCTCTATCCAGCCATAACAACATTAGGATTAGGAATATTCATTGGTGCTATATGGGCTAATATTAGTTGGGGAAGTTATTGGGGATGGGACCCAAAAGAAACGTGGGCTTTGATTACCTTCATGATTTATGCTATCCCCTTGCACACCAATTCGTTCTCAGCATTAGCTAAACCAAAGAATTATCATCTCTTTATGTTGCTGTCATTCTTTAGTATACTTATGACCTATTTTGGTGTCAACTATATCCTTGGAGGTATGCATTCTTATGCTTAAGGTTATACATGTGTGTTTTTCCCATATGTCTATTTAAAGTTAAGAAGGGCTCCGCACAAGTGGTGTTTACTATTAGCACCACATGTGCGGGGCTGCAACACCACATGTGCGGAGCAGTCGTGCACTAATAGATAAAGACAAGAATGGTTAGCTTTTGTTGTTGTTAACAAACGAATAAGGTCTGAATGTGCGAAACATTCAGACCTTATTCGTTTCTAATATTTTTCAAGTCTCTACAAGAAGTAGTTCTCTAACTCCTTTATCGACTCCTTTGTTACGTCATCAATATTCTTTATAATCTCACCTTTCTCCATCAATACAATTCTATTACTGATATCTGTTGTATGGTGTAGATTGTGACTTGATATGAGAATAGAGGCCTGATGTTTCGTCCTATATTCTATCAAAAGTTTTTTTAGATGATTTTGACTGCTTGGGTCGAGGAAGTTGAAAGGTTCGTCAAGGATTACGAACTTAGGGCAAGAGAGTAGGGCAACAGCTATACCAACCTTCTGTTTATTTCCTGCAGATAGTTCACGGATATATACTTTTCTGCCAAGCACCTCATTGCCAAGGAAGGATTGTAAACTGTTAAGTCTTTCTTCCATCTCCTGTTCTTCAATGTTATTGACTTTTGCAATAAAGGTAAAGAACTCCTTTGGCGTAAGAAACTCTATTAAGAAACTCTCGTCAAGATAAGCTGCTATATAACTTTTCCATGCATCCTCAAGATGAGAAACCATAGTCACATTGGTGTTAAAATTCGCTTTATCCTGTTGACTGTTTTCATCGGTAAGACAGAAGTTTACGATACCACTGTCTGCTTTAATTAGATTAAGAATCAGCCGGAAGAGAGTTGTCTTGCCTGCACCATTATTCCCAACAAGACCAATAATCTCGTTGGAGGGAAAACAAAAATCGGGGATAGACACAGCTGTCTTATCCCCGAAATTCTTTATAAGGTTATTAACGTATATCGCGACCATGACAATTCTTAAATTTCTTACCACTACCACATGGACATGGATCGTTTGGACGTGGCATCTTGTCTGCACGATATGGAGTGTGGTTTACTTCCTGTGCACCTTCACGGGTGTCATGCTGTGCTGCAGCAACCTGGTTAGGATCATTTAGTTCCACCTTCTCCTCTCTGTACTGCTGGCTATGTTCCTCTGGTGCAGCTTCCTGAATCTCCTCAGCTGGCTGCATCTCTGGAATCTGACCACGCATGAGTACACTTGCAGTACGATTGTTCATATCGTCAATCATGTTATCCCACAACTTCACACTCTCCAACTTGAAGATGAGCAATGGGTCTTTCTGCTCGTAAGAAGCATTCTGTACAGAGTGACGGAGGTCGTCTAACTGACGGAGGTTCTCTTTCCAATCATCATCAATTATATGGAGAAGAATAACCTTCTCAAACTGCTTAACAACAGATTTAGCCTCGCTCTCGTAAGCTTCCTTTAAGTCGCATGGAATGTTGTAAACACGCTGACCGTCAGTGATTGGAACCATGATACGCTCATACATTGCACCCTGATTCTCATATACCTGCTTGATGATAGGCCATGCAACAGACTGAATACGCTCTGTCTTGCGTGTGAAAGCCTCCATTGCAGCCTGGAAGCTGCGTTCACAGAGATCAGAAGTGTTACCATTATTGAACTCTTCCTCAGTGAATGGACATTCCATTGCAAGAATCTTCAAGAATTGTTCCTTGCAGCCTTCATAGTCATTGGTCTCAATGATATTTACACAACGGTCCCAAATAATGTTAGAGATATCCATACCGATACGTTCACCCATCAAAGCGTGACGACGCTTCTCATAGATAACTGTACGCTGCTTGTTCATGACATCATCATATTCCAACAGACGCTTACGGATACCGAAGTTATTCTCTTCAACCTTCTTCTGAGCGCGTTCAATACTATTTGAAATCATTGAACTCTCAATACGCTCACCATCTTCAAAGCCGAGTCTATCCATTACCTTAGCAATACGCTCTGAACCAAAGAGACGCATCAACTTGTCTTCAAGTGATACATAGAACACTGATGAACCTGGGTCACCTTGACGACCAGCACGACCACGAAGCTGACGGTCTACACGACGGCTCTCGTGACGCTCTGTACCGATGATTGCCAGACCACCTGCATCCTTTACTTCCTGAGAAAGTTTGATGTCAGTACCACGACCAGCCATGTTGGTAGCGATTGTCACTGCACCAAGACCATCTACTGAACGACCTGCTTCGGCAACAATCTGAGCCTCCTTCAAGTGCTGCTTAGCATTCAGTACCTGGTGTGGAATCTTACGCATGTTAAGCATCTTGCTCAAAAGCTCACTGATTTCTACAGATGTTGTACCAACAAGACAAGGACGACCTTGATTTCTCATTGCCTCAACCTCATCAATAACAGCTGCATATTTCTCACGAGCTGTCTTGTAAACGCGGTCTTCCATATCCTTACGTTGGATTGGTCGGTTGGTTGGAATCTCAACAACATCGAGTTTATAGATGTCCCAGAATTCACCAGCCTCGGTAGAAGCTGTACCAGTCATACCAGAAAGTTTGTGATACATACGGAAGTAGTTCTGTAATGTAATCGTTGCGAAAGTCTGTGTAGCAGCCTCAACCTTTACGTGTTCCTTCGCCTCAACAGCCTGATGTAAGCCATCGCTCCAACGACGTCCTTCCATGATACGACCCGTCTGCTCATCGACAATCTTAACCTCACCATTCAAGACTACATACTCATCGTCCTTGTTAAACATGGTGTATGCCTTTAATAGCTGCTGCAATGTATGTACGCGTTCACTCTGAACACCGTAGTGAGCCATCAACGCATCTTTCTGGTCAATATATGTCTGCTCATCAATAACCTTATCATCCTTTTGCTTCTCAAGTGCAGAAAGTTCTGTAGTAATATCAGGTAATACGAATAACTGCTCATCCTTTACCTGTGCAGCCAACCATGCTGTACCCTTATCTGTGAGGTCACATGAGTTCAACTTTTCGTCTGTCACGAAGTAGAGTGGTTCGATAGCCTTTGGCATCTCACGGTTGTTATTAGCCATGTAATACTCCTCTGTCTTCAGCATACCAGCTTTGATACCTTCCTCAGAGAGGTATTTAATGAGTGCTTTGTTCTTTGGCAGTGCCTTAAATGAACGATAGAGGGCAAGAAATCCTTCCTCCTGAAGCTTCTGGAAAGCCTCTTTATTATTAGCATTCTTCTGTGCCTCAGCCAACTTGTGACGAGCCTCTGAAAGAAGCTCTGTAGCCTGCTTGCGCTGAACCTCATAAAGGCTCTGTACTAATGGCTGGAACTCTTCAAACATCTGTACGTCACCCTTTGGTACTGGACCACTAATAATAAGAGGTGTACGAGCATCGTCAATCAACACAGAGTCAACCTCATCGACAATAGCATAGTTGTGCTGACGTTGTACGAGGTCGGCTGGTGATACAGCCATATTGTCTCGCAGATAGTCGAAACCAAACTCGTTATTGGTACCGAAGGTAATATCTGCTTGATAAGCCTTACGACGTGAAGGAGAGTTTGGTTGGTGTTTGTCAATACAATCAACTGAAAGACCGTTGAACATATAGAGAGGACCCATCCATTCAGAGTCACGTTTTGCAAGATAGTCGTTGACAGTTACGACGTGAACCCCATTACCTGTAAGGGCATTAAGGAATACTGGGAGGGTCGCAACAAGGGTCTTACCTTCACCAGTAGCCATCTCGGCAATCTTACCCTGATGAAGAACTGTACCACCAAACACCTGTACATCATAGTGAACCATTTCCCATTTAAGGTCGTTACCACCTGCTGTCCAGTGGTTGTGGTAGATAGCCTTGTCGCCATCAATAGTGATAAAGTCCTTTGAAGGGTCTGCAGCTAACTCACGATCGAAGTCGGTTGCTGTTACGATTGTTTCCTCATTCTCAGAGAAACGACGTGCTGTATCCTTGACAATAGAGAATGCTACAGGCATAACCTCATCGAGAGCTTTCTCGTAGTTGTCAAGAGCTTCTTTCTCAAGTTTATCTATTTGATTGAAAATAGCTTCGCGTTCTTCAATCGGTGTAGCTTCAATTGTTGCACGAAGTTCGGATATCTTCTCGCGTTGTTCCTTACCTGCATCCTGAACATACTTCTGGATTTCCTTTGTCTTTGCACGCAATTCGTCATTGCTGAGTGATTTAATCTCTGGATATGTAGCCTTGACCTTATCTACATATGGCTGTATAAGCTTCATATCACGTGTTGACTTGTCTCCGAAAAGTGCCTTTAATATCTTATTGAAATTCATTTATTCTAATTGAGTTTTTTATTTATATTAGAGGTTTTACCTCTTTATTTGCTTCTATATATTTATGTCTTGTAACATTGTTTATTACACAATAGTAAGTAAACTGGGGGCACGAATCTGGATTCCAGTCCTTAAGGAAGGATTAGGAAGGAATTGTTGTAACTTCTGATTATTATTTGATTGAGATGTTAAAGCTGTAGAATAATTGTCGTATAAGTCTGTCACAAAGACTGTTTTACTTTGTGCAGGTTCTATTTCTTCGTCTTCTTTTATCTGCTTAAAGGTTTCAAGAACTGACAAAATCTCCTGTTCAACGCCCTTAAACGCTTGTTTATGACAAAGATCTTCGATATTGACATCACCCAACGCAATCTTTAGCGCAGACTGATAGCTCTGCGCCTCGACTCCTGTTGTCGCAAGGACAACAAGTAAAGCGGTGATGTATTTATTCATTATCTTTTATTTCTTTGAACTATTCACGGTTGATGCAACCGCTTTGTTAATCCGTAAATGTACTATACAATGTAATAGCAAGAATGATGCCACAATTAGTATTGGCAGTGGTATTTCTTGGAATAAACTTCCGAAAAGTCCTAAAATGATAAGCCCTCCCCATATTTTCCACCATGTTATCTTCTTCTTTTTAACCGTACTATAAAGGAGGAATAATGGTAAAGGATTAAAGAAGAATAGGATGAAATTCAAACTAACACATGGATGTTGTGAGAATATCATTATAAAGAAGATAATTCCCATGAGCCCTGATGTTAGCATTAAAGCTAAATCCCACGCCCAATAAACCTGCTGTCTACGATAGCTAAAGAGCATCATTACAATACTGATAGCTGCAAATATGAGTGCTATGGATAGCGGAGAGAGAGGGAATGCGGGTTCTGTTGTCTCATTCTCTGCAGCTAATAGTACGTTAGTCTCCTTTACTAAAGGTTTTCCGTTGTAGCTTGCTTTGTCAAAGTCGCTCCTTAAATTCTCTGGAAGAAACTGCTGCTCAGACTTTGTTGTCTTGCGATCTGCATTCACACCGAGTAGAAGGTCTTCTCCAAATTGTGACCATTCATATTTGTTGTTCCATTTATGTATCATAGAACGGAACGTTGCGTCTTCTTCTGCTGGTGGATAAACAACCTTTCCATGAAGGTGATTGATGAGCATATCACGTGCCCTTGTAGTGCAGTTATCAAAGAAGTAGTTGTATCGATAAACTACATTTTCAGGCTTCATGTTCTCCTGCAAAGCTTCATATATAACCTCTTTATCTTCAGCTGATAAGTTTAGAATCTGTTCAACAACTCCTCGCCCTTCGTAACTATATTGAGAAAGGAACAGATCCATAGGTTGAACTCCCATGCGATAGTCTGTCATACCAAGAACAAAACGAGGAATAAAGTAGGTTTGGTCGAGGGAGAATATTCCATAGTTGATGGCAAGGTCTTCTCCACTTTCTTTGTTGTAATATCGAATAGCGGTATGACCATATTGAGCCCAAACCTCTTTGCCAGGTGAACAGGTCAAAAGGGATACCTGAATACTATCAGGATTACTCATAGACTGGCCCCCCGCTGTAGCGTTAACAACAGACAGGATGAAAGTCAGTACAATATATAATAATCCCTTTTTCATTTTCTCCGCAAAGGTAATAAAAAAGCATGAGAGCACAAAGAAAGCTTATTAAAAATCAAAATCCTTTCTTGTTTTTCTGCAATATAGATTTTTTTTAATAACTTTGCGCAATATATTGTTTAGGCATATCGTCAGAATAAGAAAAAGAAATCGAATGAAAAAGATAATTGTAGCAGTGTTCCTTGCAGGTCTTGCAGTACAGGTGTCAGCTCAAAGCGGAACTAACTCTCCATATAGTCAGTATGGATTAGGTGCTTTGGCATCTCAGGCAACAAGTTTTAATCGTGGTATGAACGGATTGGCATACGGTTTTCATGAGCGTAATCAGGTGAACTATGCGAACCCTGCTTCATATGCATCTGTTGACTCTCTTTCATTCATATTTGATGCAGGCGTTAGTCTTCAGTTGACTAATTTTGAGGAAAACGGCAATAAAGTTAATGCTAAAAATGCTGATATTGAATATGTTGTTGCGTCGTTCAGAGCTTTCAAACATGTGGGTGTTAGCTTTGGTCTTTTACCTTATACGAATGTAGGTTACAACTTTAGCAACACTCGGAATATCAATGCTTTCCCAAGTACATCTTCAGTTAATGCTACGTATTCTAACACATACAGTGGTAATGGTGGTTTGCATCTTGTTTATTTAGGTGCGGGTTGGGAGCCTTTCAAGGGTTTCTCATTTGGTGCAAACATTGGTTACTTATGGGGAACATTGAATCGTAACTCAACAAACACATATAGCGATAGCTATGTAAATACGTTGTCAAAGAATTACTCTACACAAGTTAAGAGCTACAAGGCAGACTTTGGTGCGCAATATACTTATGCTATTGATAAGAAGAATGAGTTGACCTTGGGTCTTGCTTATTCTCTTGGACATAGTTTAGGAGCTGATGCAGAGTGTAACCTGATTTCAACAAATTCACAGACAAGCGTTTCTGATACAACTCGTTATGTTGTGTCAAACTCTCTTGAACTTCCCCACACTTTCGGAGTTGGTTTGATGTGGAATCATAATAACCGCTTAAAGTTTGGCGTTGACTATCAGTTGCAGAAGTGGGCTAAGTTAAAGTACCCACAATTAAGCACAGCCAATGATGGTACTACAAGCTATAATCTTGTTGATGGACAATTCAATGACCGTCATAAGTTTACACTGGGTGGAGACTACTGCAAAGGCGAACGCTATCGTGGTTTCTTCAGTCGTATGCACTATCGTGCAGGTTTAAGCTATGCCAGTCCTTATCTGAAGATTAATGGTGTAGATGGACCACGCGAGCTTTCAGCAAGCCTTGGTGTTGGTATTCCAATCCTCAATGCCTATAATAACCGTAGTATGTTGAATATCAGCGCAGAGTGGGTAAACCAGAGTGTTACGGGGATGATTAAGGAAAATATGTTCCGTATCAACGTTGGTTTCACATTTAATGAGCGTTGGTTTGCTAAGTTCAAGGTTGAATAATATGCGTTCAAGCCTTTATTCATTTTTTATTGGATTAGTATTATTTACAGCGAGCTATGCTATGGTTTCCTGTTCGGAGGAACGTGAGCATACTGCTCCTGCTATTCATGACCGTGACTCTGTGCCGGTTATGACAACATACGGTGTCAATACGCTTATTTCTGATTCAGGTGTAATCAAATATCGCATTGTAACAGAACGTTGGGATATTAATACGAATAGAAAGCCTTCACGCTGGACTTTTAATAAAGGAATCTTACTTACTCAATTTGATTTGAAGAAGCATGTAGTGGGATATATTCAATGTGACTCTGCTGTCTATTTTGATCAAGACCGCCGTTGGGAACTAAAAGGGCGTGTTAGAATTCTTACTGCACAGGGACTCAGTTTTTATAGCAATGAGCTCTATTGGGATGAGCGTAATCATGAAATGTGGTCTTATTCTTATTCACATCTTAAAACACCAGATAAGGAACTGCAAGGAAATTGGTTCCATAGTGATGAGCAGATGACAAATTACGAGATAAGGCAGACAAAGGGGTGGGGCATCTTTTCTAATGATGAGTTTATGTCGCCTGCTGGTTCTCCTTTTACGCCTATTGATACTACACGTATTGATAGCATGAAAGGTCCTGTAGTTAATCAAAAGTAATGATTGTAATTTTATAAAACTTAAATATTCTTTTCTACCATGCATAATCTCTCCTAAATTGATAGTATCATGTTGTTTTAAGCGTTAGTGAGTTTATTATCACAACTCTTTTCTTACAACAAGTTATTTCCTTATCATTGATCTATAGCATTGCAATTAGTGCTCCGCACCATTGGTGCGAACCCTTAGCACGATATGTGTTGGGCTTCAATATCGTAGTAAGCGATGGTATAATAGGTTTATAGCTGCTGTACAATAGGGAAAGATTTACGGTTAATATATATGGGAACTGTTAATAAGTCGAACTAAATAGTAATAAGAAATTGGATATAAATTTAATTATTGGGATTATAATAACAATGGTGCTTTCTGCATTTTTTTCAGGAATGGAGATAGCCTTTGTTGCGAGTAATCGTCTTCTTGCGGAGATGGATAAGGAGAAGAATGGCATTGCACAAAAATGTTTAACTATTTATTATAACAATCCGAATGGTTTTGTGTCTACAATGCTTGTTGGTAATAACATTGTTCTTGTTATCTATGGTATCTTTTTTGCTCAAATATTTGATACGACGCTTTTTGCGACGTTTGATTCTGTTACACGTGTGATATTAGATACTTTATCATCAACACTTGTTATTCTTTTCACTGGTGAGTTTTTACCTAAAACATTGTTCAAGAGTAATCCTAATCGCTTACTAACCTTTTTTGCTCCGTTTGCGTATGTTTTTTTTATAGTTCTTTGGCCTATTAGTCGCTTTGCTACCTTTTTGGCACGTGTTCTTCTGCGCTTAGTCGGTGTGAAGATGGATGAGGAAGAGAATGATGGTACATTTACAAAAGTAGATCTTGATCATCTTGTACAGAGTACTATTGAGAATGCTGAGAATGAGGACGATATAGAAGACGAAGTAAAGATATTTCAAAATGCGTTGGACTTTCAGGATACCAAGGTGCGCGATTGTATGGTGCCACGTACTGAGATTAAGGGTGTTGAAGAAAATTGCACACTGGAAGAACTACAGCAGATGTTTATAGAGAGCGGTAACTCTAAGATAATTGTATATGAAGGGGATATTGATCATATTAAGGGATATATTCATTCTTCTGAGATGTTTCGTTCTCCAAAGAATTGGAAAAATCATATCCGACAGATGCCATTTGTTCCAGAGACGATGGCTGCACATAAACTTATGCAGGTTTTTCTTCTCCAAAAGAAAAGTTTGGGAGTGGTTGTGGACGAGTTTGGAGGGACCAGCGGTATAGTATCATTAGAAGATATCGTAGAGGAAATCTTTGGTGATATCGAGGATGAACATGATAATACAAAATATATTGCAAAGCAGATTAACGATAACGAGTATGTTCTTTCGGCACGTTTAGAAATTGATAAGGTGAACGAAATGTTTAATCTTGATTTGCCAGAGAACGATGATTATATGACGGTTGGCGGTTTATTGTTACACGTCTATCAGAGTTTTCCAAAGCTAAATGAGGTTGTTACAGTTGGGCAATATGAGTTTAAGATAATTAAGAACACCATGACGAAAATAGAACTTGTACGGTTAAAAGTCAATAGTACAGAATAATTTCTGAATGAAAAATTATGATACTTGCCCTTTTTTTTGTATTTTTGTAGGCAATTTTTATATCAAATAGAATAATTAAAATCAAATAATAAATCTAAAATGGCAGCATTAGGAAAAATTAGAAGCAAAGGCGGCATACTGGTCGGTGCTATCGGTCTTGCCTTATTTGCATTCTTAGCTGGAGATGCAGCTCGCTCTTGTAATGGTATAAAAGGCGAAGCACGTCAGCAGGTTGGAGAAATTCTGGGCAAAAAGATAAGTGTCCAGGACTATCAGAAGTTGATTGATGAATATCAGTCTGTAATTAAGTTTACTATGCAACGTGACAACCTTTCCGAGCAGGAACTTAATCAAGTAAAGGATCAAGTTTGGCAGCAGCTTGTAAGTAATCGCGTTATTGAGGCTGACGCGGAGAAGGTTGGTCTTACAGTAACAGAAGACGAAATTCAGAACGTATTGAATGAGGGAACTAATCCTATGTTGGTTCAGACTCCATTTGTTAACCAACAGACTGGGCGTTTTGATGTAAATGCTCTTAAACAGTTTTTTGATAGCTACAACAAGGCTAAGGCTGCAAAGTCTCCACAGGTAGAGCAGATGCAGACTATCTATGACTATTGGCTCTTTGTAGAGAAGAATCTTCGTGCTCAGTTGCTCGGTCAGAAGTATCAGACACTGCTTGCAAGTTGCGTTCTCTCAAATAAGGCTGAGGCTAAGATGGCTTTTAAGGATAATAATGAAGAAAGTCAGATTCAACTTGCTTCTTTGGCTTACAGTACTGTAAAGGATGCTGATGTAAAGGTGACTGATGACAATCTTAAGGCGAAGTATGAAGAACTAAAGCCTGCTTTCCGTCAGAATGTTGAAACGCGTGATATTAAATTTGTTGACTTCAAGATTAAGGCAAGTGCTGCAGATCGCAGTCAGGTTGTTAAGGAAATGAATGAATTTCAGAAGCAACTTGCTACTGCAGAGGATCCTTCTTCTGTTGTTAGCAAGAGTGGTTCTGAGATTCCTTATCTCGGGCTTCCTGTAAGCAGTAAGGCTTATCAGCAGTATCCTGACATTGCATCAAAGATTGATTCACTTTCTGTTGGTACAACTGGTGTTGTTGAGAACGCTCAGGACAATACATTGAATATTATTCGTGTACTTTCTAAAGCACAGTTGGCAGACTCAATTCAGTTCCGTCAGATTAACATAGCTGCTGCTACTCCTAATGAAGCACGTGTTAAAGCAGACTCTATTCAGAAGGCATTGGCTGCTGGTGCTGATTTTGATACACTTGCAAAGCGTTATGGTCAGACTGGTGAGAAGGTTTGGTTTACTGGTCAGCAGTATGAGATGGCTCCAAGTATGAATCAAGATAACCGTACATTTGTAAATGCTCTTCTTAATGGTGAGGTGAATGCAACGCAGAATCTTGCTCTTACACAGGGTAACATTATTCTGCAGGTACTTGACAAGAAGGCTTTCACGACAAAGACAACTGCTGCTGTTATTAAGAAACTTGTAGACTTCTCTAAGGCTACGCGCAGCAATGCTTATAATAAGTTCTCTGAGTTTGTAGCTAAGAGTTCTACTATAGGTGATATTGAGAAGAATGCCCCTAAGTCTGGTTATCAAATACAGTCACTCAATGATATTTCAACAGCTGAACACTATATCGGTGGTATCCGTGGTACACGTGACGCACTTAAGTGGCTTTTTGAGGCTAAGCAGGGTGAGGTTTCACCTCTTTATGAGTGTGGTGATAATGATCATCTTTTGGTTATTGCTCTGACAGCTGTTCATCCACAGGGATATCGTCCATGGGATGATGTACAGGTGAAGGAAATACTCAAACGTGAGGTTATTAAAGATAAGAAGGCTGAGAAACTCATGGCTAAGCTCAAGGGTGTAAACTCTATTGCTGCAGCTCAGGCTAAGGGTGCTAAGGTTTCTTCTGTTAATCAGATCACATTTGCAGCTCCAGCATTCGTACAAGCAACTGGTTCTGTAGAACCAGCTCTCTCTGGTGCAGTTGCAGGTACAGTAGCAGGCAAGTTCTCTAAGGCTCCTGTAAAGGGTAATGCTGGTGTTTATGTGTTCCAGGTAGTAAAGAAGTCTTTGCGTGCAGGTTCTAAGTACGATGAGACTTTGGTAATGCAGCAGGCTGCTCAGGCAAATATGCAGTTGGTTGGCAACTTTATGCAGGATCTAATCCTTAAGGCAAAGGTCGTAGATAACCGCTACCTCTTCTTCTAAGAGATAACTACACCTTATATATATAAGACGGATGTACTATCAAAGTATATCCGTCTTTTTTCTTTATATAGCTTTTTTGTAGCTTTAACATGTTGAATATCGTGTTATAATAATTATTTCTTTGATACTCTCATTTAAGCTAATCTTTATATATTTCCGCACATAATATTTTGAAATGTGCTTATAAATATGTATCTTTGCACACAGATTGAAATATTGTGCAATGGAAAAGATTCCGAGTTTTAATGAATTAATAGAGAAGAGTCTCATCGAACATTGGGACCTTGATGCCCTAACAGATTATAAAGGTAAGACTCTTCAATATCATGATGTTGCAAGAAAGATTGAAAAGTTGCACATTATGTTTGAGGCAAGTGGTGTAAAACGTGGTGATAAGATAGCACTATGTGGAAGAAACTCTTCTGCATGGGCTGCTGCTTTCCTTGCAGTACTTACTTACGGTGCGGTAGCTGTGCCTATTTTGCATGAGTTTATGCCAGAGCAGATTCATAACATTGTAAATCATTCTGATGCAAAACTTCTTTTTGTAGGTGACGTTGTTGTGACTCAGGTTGATGCCATGAAGATGCCAAATTTGGAGGGGATTATTTATATTCCAGATTACTCATTGGTAGTAAGTCGTACGGATAAGTTGACTTATGCACGTGAACATCTCAATGAGGAGTTTGGTCGTCGTTACCCTAAGTACTTCCGTCCAGAGCATATTCACTACTATCGAGAGCAGAGTCCAGACGAACTTGCTTTGATAAACTATACCAGTGGTACAACAGGTCGCTCTAAGGGTGTGATGCTTCCATATCGTTCTTTATGGAGTAACGCTGATTTTGCAAAGCACGTCTTAGGTCATGTGATTAAGCCGGGTGATAATGTTATCAGTATTCTTCCAATGGCTCACATGTACGGAATGTCATTTGAGTTTATCTATGAATTCCTCTCTGGTGTTCATATTTACTATCTGACACGTATTCCTTCTCCAGCGATTATATCTCAAGCACTTCAAGAGGTAAAGCCTGTCATTATGATTGCTGTACCGTTGGTAATTGAAAAGATTATTCGTAAGAAGGTGTTCCCAAAGATTCAGAACAATCGTATGCGTCTCCTGCTGAATATGCCAGTAATTAATAAGAAGGTACGTGCAAAGATTCGTGAGCAGGTATATCAAGCCTTTGGTGGCAATCTTTACGAGATTATTATTGGTGGAGCAGCTCTCAATGGTGAAATCGAGAGTTTCTTACGTCGTATAGAGTTTCCATATACTGTAGGTTATGGTGCAACAGAATGTGGTCCAATTATCTGTTATCGTGATTGGAAGAGCTTTAAGCAAGGCTCTTGTGGTCAGGCAGCTTTACACCAGGAAGTACGTATCAATAGTTCTGATCCAGTAAACGTACCAGGTGAAATCTTGACCAAGGGACCTAATGTTCTTCTTGGTTACTATAAGAATGAAGAAGATACAGGTCAGACGATTGACAAGGATGGTTGGTTCCATACGGGTGACCTTGGCTTGATGGATGAGGATGGTAATGTCTTTATTAAGGGACGTTCTAAGAATATGCTTCTCGGAAGTAATGGTCAAAATATTTACCCAGAGGAGATAGAGGATAAACTTAACTCTTTGCCTCTTGTAAGTGAGTGTTTGGTTATTCAGAGTGGTGAAAAGCTTATTGCGTTGGTTTATCCTGATTATGACGAAGCTCAGAACTTAGGACTTAATACGGATGATCTCAAGAATATTATGGAAGAGAACCGTACACAGTTGAATGCGATAATTCCAGCTTACTGCAAGGTTGCTGAGATACGTATTCAAGAGGAAGAATTTGAGAAGACTCCAAAGAAGTCTATTAAGCGATTCTTATACACAAAATAGTTAATAAAGGATATAAATCTTTTTCAGCTTCTTTATGCTACTGTAAATAGAAAGAGATTTATATCCTCTTTTGTTTTTACTTTATTAGAATGTTGTGCAACAAACTTGTATTATGTGTTTTTGTAATGACAAAACGTTAGAAATATGAATGGCAGTATAATGCGAGTGGGTGAAACAAGCTAAATAATCAACAGTATTGCTATTGATGAGAATGTTCATATTTTTTTTATTAAGTTTGCATAATATTTTTTTTGAAATAAGAAATTATAATGAAGATAGATATAAAAAGCATCAAGTACTTTTTTACTGTTGACATGTTTACGAAAAATGAGTATAGGACGAAACGTTGTAATATGCTTATTAAACAGCTTCAGATGTTTTACCTCACTGTCAAATTCTTTTTTGTACGTAATCATGCTGCTTTTGCAGCACAGCTTGCGTTTTCTACGATTATGGCAATTGTACCAATTGCGTCTATGATTTTTGCTATAGCAAATGGCTTTGGTTTTGGGCAGTTAATTGAGAAGCAGTTTCGTGAAATGTTGTCTTCACAGCCCGAAGCTGCCACTTGGCTGTTAAAGCTTACGCAGTCATATCTTATTCATGCTAAAACAGGACTTTTTATTGGAATTGGGCTGGTAATAATGCTTTATAGTGTTTTCTCTCTGATAAGAACGGTAGAGTCTGCTTTTGATAATATATGGCAGGTTAAAGACAGTCGCCCTATTAGTAGAGTAGTTATTGACTATACTGCTTTAATGTTTCTTGTGCCTATCAGTATTATCATACTTTCGGGACTGAGTATCTATTTCTATAGCTTTGTAGAGAATCTAAATGGTTTACGTTTTCTCGGAACTATTGCGAATTTCTCACTTCGTTATTTTGTGCCATGGGTTATTCTTACCCTTATGTTCACTGTACTTTATGTTTTCATGCCCAATGCTAAGGTTAAGATTACGAAAACAGTTGGCCCTGCAATGATAGCAAGTATTGCTATGCTTTGCTTACAAGCCGTTTATATTCATGGACAAATATTTCTTACAAGCTACAATGCTATTTATGGTTCGTTTGCAGCACTTCCTCTGTTTATGTTGTGGATACTTACATCGTGGTATATCTGTCTATTCTGTGCTGAACTCTGCTATTTTAATCAAAATTTAGAGTACTATGAGTGTCTGACTGATACAGGAGCTATATGTCATACTGATTTTTTAATGCTATGTGCGACTGTTTTGGGTCAAATTTGTCAACGTTTTGCAAATGCTCAAAAGCCTCAGACTGCATTGCAAATAAAGCGTGAAACACATATTCCTATTCGTGTTATTATGGATATTCTCTATAGATTAAAAAAAGTCAATCTTATTTCAGAGAACTATTCACTAACTTCTGATGAGGTAACTTATACGCCTACACACGACACAAATAACATAACTGTAGGTGAAATGATTGCTCGCTTAGAAACGGTCCCAGTATCGAATTTTGTTGTTCATTTAGGTTTTTTGCCTACAGAAATATGGGACCATGAAATATATAATAAGGTGGAAGGTATACGTGAGTCTTATCTTAATGACTTGAAATCAATTAATATTAAAGAACTAATAAATTGTTCGCAACATTAAGGGATTATCTTGAACTTTTGGGTAAACTGTATTGAATATCTTTTGATAATGATTATATTGTAAGTCTAAAGCAATAGGTATTCTTTAATGGATACTTTTCATTTCTTCTCTAATTGATTGTAAGAAGATGTTTACTTATTAGACACATAATAGGCAAGACTGTCAACTTTTCATTCTATCACTATCCTCCAACACTGAAAACTTCCTCATTTTAGTACTTTGAAAACACAGAAGGGGTTGGTAATTTTTTATTACATAATATCAAACAAAACGTCTATAAATAATGGCAAAAACACGCATAAAAAGCAAGATTACAACCAACAGAAAATCAATTAGTTATAAAGTAGCGCATAAAAAGATGCTTACTTGGACTTCAAAAGGGCGTTAGTAAGACTTCAAAAGGGCATCTTTTGCAATTCAATTTGGCGTCTTTTCGAAGCCAAAAGAGCATGTGTTAGCTTTGAAGGGTATGGATAATATTTTACAAACATCAATTAATATCGGAAAAGTTACTAATTGTAGCATATCTTATATACTTAGTTAACTTTTTCAGGACTTTATTGTTTTGGTTTGTTAAGATAATAAAGTCAAATTATATAAAAAAAATAAAAGTCCCAGACTGTTGGTCTGGGACTGAAAGATTAGTTGTCTCACGACAACTAATCTTCTAACCTTAATAATCTAATACCATGAAAAACACGATGCAAAGATATCTAAATCTTGTTATATTTCCAAATATATAATGTTAAATAAGATAAATATTAAGATTTTGTCTTTTTACTTTTAAAATATCTCTACAATTGTGTTGTTACTGGTCTATTTTATGCTGTTTAGCAAACCAAGTTTGCCATCATTTACCAACTTAACGATAAGCTCACCAAATAATGTGTTCTGCCATGCAAACCACTCACGCGTAAAGTTATTTGCATCGTCCTTATGGAAACTCTCGTGAATAAAGCCAGTTCCTGCATCAGTATTCATTAACATTTCAATACACTGACGTATTTCTTGATCATCTTTTGAGGTAAAAGCACGCATCATAATCGACATAGGCCATATCATGTCGTTGCCAATATGTGGACCACCAATACCTTCACCAGCTTTACCACGATGGAAATAAGGATTATCTTCACTCCATACATAGCGGCGAGTGTTCTGATAGATTGGGTCATCTGCGCTTATATCACCAAGATATGGCATTGCTAACAGACTTGGCACATTTGCATCATCCATCAGGAAGTAGCTGCCGAAGCCATCTACTTCGTAAGCATATATCTTGCCATATTTAGGATGTTCGTATACAGCATACTTTTGCAAAGCATCGCTAACTTCGTTAGCAAGGTCGCTACATTGAGTTGCAAGTGTTGTATTCTTATTCACTTTGGTCAATATCTCTGCTGCTTTGCGTAGAGAAGATACTGCCATAAAGTTGGATGGTACGAGGAATTGTAACGTTGTAGCATCATCAGAAGGGCGGAAGGCAGAAGCAATCAAGCCTACTGGCTTTACAGGTGCGCCCCATCCTGCATTGCTCATTGTGTCAAATGCACGATCTGTAACGCGAAGGAATTTATAGGTTCCTCTGCCATCTTTCTTTTGCTGTTCGCGGAAAGTCCTTAGAATGTTCTCAACAGCTTTAATCCATTCAGAACCAAAGACACTTGTGTCACCAGTTCTCTTCCAATATTCAAAAGCGAGACGGATTGGATAACAGAGTGAGTCAATCTCAAACTTACGTTCGTGTAGCTCTGGTTTCATATCCGTTTCATCGGTCATCCAGCGTCCATTTGGGTCTGGATAATGATTAAATGCATTAGCGTATGGATCGATATTAATACATTTAAACTGACGATTGATAACACCAGCTAACATCTTCTTCAGTTTCTTATCCCTTCCTGCTAACTGTACGTATGGCCACACCTGTGCACCAGAATCACGAAGCCACATAGCAGGAATGTCACCTGTATAAACATAAGTATCAGGTGTTCCATCAGCTTCTTCACCAAAGTGCACTGTAGTGTCGAGTGTATTTGGGAAGCAATTCTCAAACATCCATGCCAGACGTTTGTTCGTTAACTTTTTTATAATGTTCTGTATTTCTGACTCAACTGCTTCTGAGCGGAAAAGTCTTTCAGCTTCTTTAGGACGTTTAGAGATTAATGTCACTGCATCTGCTGGGCAGGTGAGTTGGATTGTTGGTACCTTATTTATATTGTCAGCATTGACAGGTTGCGCTTGTAATGCCATCAACGCAGCGAATGTTGATGTAATATAGGTAATCTTTCTCATACGTTATGATTTTGTTTTATTGATACATATTGAGGCTATCAATGATTTGATAAACTTCTTCATCAGTCATTGTTGGATTGCAAGGGAGGGAGAGTTCTTGTTGATGAATAAACTCTGTGATAGGATAATGTCGCTCATTCCATTCTTTATAAGCCTGTTGCTGATGTGGTGGAATGGGGTAGTGTATCATCGTTTCAACACCATTGTCTTTGAGATATTGTTGTAAACAATCACGAGATGGACAGAGAATTGGGAATATATGATATACATTGTCTCTGTCATGATCCTTTATCAATGTTATTTGTGAGTTGTTAATGCCCTTTAAGTATGCTTTGGCAATCTGCTTCCTGCGCTGATTTTCTTCATCAAGATAAGGGAGTTTTACATTCAAAACTGCTGCATGAATTTCATCCATACGGCTATTCTTTCCCTTGAAGGAGAACTCATATTTACGTGCAGAGCCATAGTTGGCAAGGCTCCGGATAGTATGCGCCAGCAGTTCATCATTCGTTGTCACTGCTCCTGCATCACCTAATGCACCGAGGTTCTTTCCAGGATAAAAGCTATGAGCTGCTGCATTTCCAAGGCATCCTGTACGTTTGTTGCCAAAGTGACAGCCGTGCGCTTGTGCATTATCTTCAAGCAGTAAGAGATTATGACGTTTGCAAATATCGCCAATGAAAGGCGTATAGGCACATCTCCCATAAAGGTGTACAAGCATAATGGCACGTGTACGAGGGGTGATAACTTGTTCAACTTGTTTCTCATCTATCTCTAAGGTGTTGATATTGGGTTCAACAAGGATAGGAGTAAGATGATTTTCAGTGATGGATAGGATTGTTGCTATGTAAGTATTAGCAGGTACAATGACCTCGTCTCTTTCTTTGAGTAGTCCTAACTCAATATATGCACGAAGGATAAGACACAGCGCGTCAAGACCGTTTCCACAGGTCACACAGTATTTTGTGCCAATATATTGTGCATAATTCTTTTCAAATAATGTTATATGCTCTCCCTGCAGATACCACCCTGAACGTAGTACCTGATTAACAGCAGCAGTAAGTTCTGGTTCGTGTAATGCTGTTATTTTTTGTAGTGAGAGATAATTTATCATGTTTATTCTTTTATGAAGTGCAGTGCTTATGGTCGGAACCCATGTATTACTCTATAACTGACTTTGTTTCCCATGTATAACAGTCGTAGCAAACGCCACGTCCTCCAAAGCCTTCTTTTTGGAAAATAAGCGTTGTGTTTAGAATCTTTCCTCCCGCTTCTGTGCTTTTACCAAAGTCAAAGAAGCCCTTATGATTGGCATATACATTATTAAGAATATAGTCAAAGAGAAGATCGATAGCTCCAAGCTTTTTTCCTTCTAGGGATGCTGATATATATTGAGTATGAACTACCTGCGGCATCTCATAGATGATTGTACCCCCGATAGCAATCCCTTTATCATTGTATGCCATGAATAGTCTAATTGAGTTAGGAAACCGACTGTGGAGTAAAGTTAACTCTTCAAGGGAGTGTACGGGGTGAGTAGCATACTTATTGGTGAGGTTCTTATCGAGAATATTCCAAAAAGTTGCAAGGTCTTTACTCTCCCGAACTGTCACGCCAGCACGTGTTGCCTTTCTAACTCCTCTCCTACGAAGTTTTCCAAACATCATACGTGAATCGAGAGGAATGGTACTTGAGATGTCACGAGCCGTTAGTTGCGCATGACAAACATATGTAAGCGCATAGAGATCTTCCTCGGCAGGATAGCAATGGTATATCCATGGCGTAGGTTTATAGATAACTCTTTGTACTTCATGACGGTAAAGATATTCATTAATCTTTATGAATACCTCGCATATATCTGCCGTAGTGGACTGCTTCTTAGTTATAAGTCCGCCATAAGTTAATCCTTGATGAGAATAAAGCGTGTCGCCTAAACGATTGGCAGGTAAGAGTGCATAGAGCTGTCCTTTTCGATAAATCATTAGCGAAGCATCCTGAAATCGATCAGCATGATAATCCATATAACAACGGTTGAAGAGAAACGTTCCTTGTCTTGAATCCTCAATAAACTCGTTCCACTCTTGTATTTGCTTTTGCGTATATTGCTTTACTTCAAACATTATATTTTAGGATTGAATAATAGAAGATGCTCTAAACGATCTTCTTTTATTCTTTTATATCAAATTTATGGTTTAACTTTTATTCCTTCTTAGAACGCTGATAGTTAAGAAACTCTGTGTATTCACGGATATAATCCTCCTCTTCGAAAGGATCTTCTGCCAAAACAAGGCATACGGCACCTGATGAAAAATCGTCGAGCGTACGCCATGTATCAGTTTCAACTAAGAGTCCTTGATAAGGATGGTTCAATAAGAAAGATTGCTTGTCGAGTCCATTATCGAGTGTAACTGTAAACGAACCACTCACAGCAATGATGAACTCTCGGCAATGTTTATGAGCATGTCCACCACGGCAAGCACCTGATGGTACATCGTATGTCCAATAAACACGAGAAATATTGAAAGGAATATCTTTCGTTCCCTCTGCAATAGAGAGGTTGCCACGTGGGTCAACCATCTTTTGTAGGGAGATAATCTTTCCTATTGAAGCCTTACTTTCTTTCATTCTTACATCCTTTTGACATTTCTGCCTTTTACTTCTTCATGTACGGGTCTGTACCTAATACAGTTGCTGCAACACGCTTAGCTTTATCGCGAAGTACATCCATATCAGCACCAACTTCTCCATAGCAGAGTGCTACACCCATACGGCGACCAACGTGAGCAACAGGTTTTCCGAAGATACGTAAGCGTGTTCGGTCTTCGTTGCAAGCATCTAATAGGTTGTATGATAATGGCTTATCAGTCTCAATAGGAGAAAGAATTACAGCAGAACAACCAGCATGCTCAAGGTGGATAGCAGGGATTGGGAGTCCCATTACAGCACGGAAATGAAGCTCAAACTCGCTGAAATTAGTCGTATGTGCCAATGTAACCATACCAGTGTCATGTGGGCGAGGAGATAATTCTGAGAAGATAACTTCTCCAGTCTTTGTCAAGAAGAATTCAACTCCCCAAATACCATATCCAGTAAGTGCACGAGTTACTTCGTTAGCAATGTGCTCTGCCTGACGTAATGAATCTTCAGAGATAGCGTATGGCTGCCAGCTCTCACGGTAATCGCCACCTTTCTGTATGTGACCGATAGGTGGGCAGAAGAGGGTAGGGCCATTCTTCTGTGTCACGGTAAGCAGAGTAAATTCACTCTCAAACTCAATAAATTCTTCAATAATAACCTCCTTCACATCGCCACGTGCACCTTCAATTGCATTCTTAAATGCTTCTTCAAGTTCTTTGTCATCATGAACATAACTCTGACCGTGTCCACTTGAACTCATCAAAGGCTTTACAACACATGGGAAACCAATCTCGTCAGCTGCAGCCTTGAATTCTTCGTATGTCTTAGCATAGAAATATTTGGCTGTTCTTAATCCTAAGTCACGTGCTGCAAGGTCTCGAATTGCACGACGATTCATGGTGAAGTTTACAGCACGTGCTGATGGAGCAACTTGTATACCACGCTCTTCATAATCGAACAATCGTTCTGTTCTTATGGCCTCAATCTCAGGAATGATAATGTCAGGATTGTGAGCTGCAACAACAGCATCAAGTGCATCACCATCAAGCATATCTATTACTTCAGACTCATCAGCGACCTGCATGGCTGGCGCATTTTCATAACTATCACAAGCAATGACATATTGTCCAGCGCGTTTAGCTGCTATAACGAACTCTTTGCCCAGTTCGCCTGAGCCTAATAATAATATTTTTTTCATTTGAAGATGTGTTGTCTATGTTTTGATTGTGAGAAGGATTTACACCCTCGCTATTTATTTTGTTTGGATAGACGAGGGTGTAGGATTATATTTTAGTTGATTTATTATCTTCCTTTTTTGGTGTACATCATGTCATAGTACTTTTGGTAATCGCCAGAAGTAACCTCTTGAATCCAGTCCTGATGCTCCAAATTCCAACGAATGGTCTTCACGATACCCTCGGCAAACATTGTTTCTGGATACCAACCTAACTCATTCTTAATCTTTGTTGGGTCAATGGCATAACGTGCATCATGGCCAAGACGATCTGGAACATGTGTGATTAATTCTTCATTAATCCAGCTAATATCAATATCACCATTAGCATCTTTCACCTGCTTCTTAAGGATAGTGCGGAGATTCTTGTCCTCTGCCATCATGTCGTAGATAGTCTTAATAGTGAGCTTAACGATGTCGATATTCTTCATTTCGTTATGACCACCAACGTTGTAAACCTCACCTACACGACCTTCACGTACAACCATATCAATAGCCTTACAGTGATCCTCTACATACAACCAATCGCGTACATTCAATCCTTCACCATATACAGGAAGTTTCTTTCCTTCAAGAATATTATTGATAATTAATGGAATCAACTTCTCTGGGAAATGATAAGGACCATAGTTGTTTGAACAACGTGTAATACTGATAGGCATGTGATATGTATCATGATAAGCCATTACGAAATGGTCAGCACTTGTCTTACTTGCAGAGTATGGACTATGTGGACAGAGTGGAGTCTGCTCTGTAAAGTAGCCTTCAGCCCCTAATGAACCATATACTTCATCTGTTGAAACTTGATGATAACGTTTACCTTCTTTCCAAGTAGGGTAGCCCTGCTCGTCTTTACCTGTCACCCATGCACGACGTGCAGCATCCATGAGGTTCTGTGTACCGAGGATGTTTACAGAAAGGAACAACTGTGGATCTTCAATAGAACGGTCAACATGACTTTCTGCGGCAAAGTTTACGAGATAGTCAATGTCATATTCAGCAAAGAGTTTGTCTACAAGCTCACGATCGCGGATGTCACCCTTTACAAATACACAACGTTCATCGTCGATATCATCTTTAATAGTACCGAGGTTACCTGCGTATGTAAGTGCATCGAGGACGATAACCTTAATTTCTTCATTTACATACTTCTTATGAAGTAGATACTTAATGTAGTTTGCTCCGATAAATCCGGCAGCACCAGTTACTAAATAGGTTTTCATATCTTTATTATTTTATTTATGTTTTAAATTGTATGTTTTAATAGTTCTATTGTAAGCGATTCTTAATGTTGTGCGTTACGATTCAGATGAGTTTTGTTTATCTTTTGCTTGTTTATTTCCTAATGTTATAACCTCGCAATCAGTAAATTTATTACCTTCGATGGTTAGTCTCACTAAGGTTCTATCTTTATGCCATCCGCGTAGACCTGCTGCACCAGGATTAATATGAAGTAGGTTCAGTGTCTTGTCGAATTGTATTTTGAGGATATGTGAATGTCCATCAACAAAAAGGTTGGGAGGAGAAGTATAGAGCATGCTTTGTACCGAATGGTCATATCGTCCAGGATAACCTCCAATATGTTTAAGTAGCACATCAACATCCTCGCACTTAAAGCGCAGAATTTCCCGATATCGGTTGCGCATAGTGTTATCATCTATATTCCCACATACAGCACGGAAGATGGGTTTCATAGCTTCAAACTTATCTGCGACTTCTAATGATCCTATATCACCAGCGTGCCAAATCTCATCACATTCTCCAAGATAGTATTCATATTTATCATCCCAGTAGCCATGAGTATCAGAGATTATACCAATTCGTTTCATTAAATACTTTTCTTTCTAATAAAATCTGCTATTAATTCCTTTGTTTTTTCTAAGCCAAGTATACTGGCATCAATGCAAAGGTCATAACTTTCAGCATGCCCCCAAACCTTTGTTGTGTAATAGTTATAGTATTTGGCACGCTCGCTTTCTCCATTTTCAATAAACTTACGAGCTTCTTCTTTTGAACATCCACGTCGCTCGCATACATTAGCAATACGAGTGTCCATAGAAGCTGTTATAAAGATATTGATTGTGTTTGGATTATCGCGTAATACGTAATCTGCTGTTCTACCAACAAACACACAGCGTGGGTTCTGCTTCGCTACTTCACGAATGGCATCGCTTTGGAACTGATAAAGACTTTCCTGTGAGAAATTACTCTTATAAAAGTCATTGTCACCTAAGAGAGGAAGGTGTATATGAAAGTGTCCTTTCATAAATCCTTTTTGCTCATCGTTTTGCTCAAAGAACTTCTCTGAAAACCCACTTTCCTTAGCTGCAATGTTAAGGATCTCACGGTCATAGTATTGGCAATCGAATTCTTCAGCAAGCATCTTAGCGATAATATGACCACCACTGCCAATCTGACGACCAACGTTTATGATTAGTTCCTTTTCCATATTTAGATTCTTTATTTATGAATTTAAGTTTTGATTGTTTATAGTTTGTCTTTTCAACCGACGCATATAGGCCAGCATAATGATAGCTGCAACTAATGATGCCAAGAAATCACTTGAAGGCAATGATGCCCATACACCATTTAAATTGAAGAAATGTGGTAGGATAACAAGTAACGGAATTAAGAATAGTAATTGGCGAGATAGAGATAAAAAAATACTTATCTTTACTTTGCCAATACACTGAAAGAAGTTTGTTACAACCATCTGAAATCCCACGACTGGATACATCATCATGTTTATTTGAATAGCCTTAATTGCTTGGCGAATTAATTCTGGGTCCTTTGTGAACATACGTGCACAGTAATATGGGGCTAAATGAGCAATTAGCCAACCTGTAACCATTATCCCTGTTGCAGCATAGATAGTAAGTTTCAATACACGCATAAGTCTGTCAGTCTGCTGTGAACCATAGTTATATCCTGCAATAGGCTGCATACCTTGGTCTAATCCGATGACAAACATTACAAAAATCATAGCCACACTATAAGCTATTCCGAATGCTCCAACAGCCATATCACCACCGTATCTGACAAGTTGATTATTCATAAAGATAACCACAATACAAGCACATACATTCATCAAGAATGGAGAGATACCGATAGAGATGATGTTTTCTACCAAATGCCTTTTAAGACGATAGATTCCCCGCTTTAAATGTAAAATCTCGTCTTGGTTAGTCAATTGCTTCATCTGCCAGCATAATGCCAATGCTTGTGATAAGACTGTGGCGAAAGCTGCACCACGAATTCCCCATCCCCAAAGTCTGATAAAGATAAAGTCTAAGACAATATTCATTAAGACAGTGAAAATCGTAGCCATCATTGCCTGCCGAGGTTTTGATGCTGCACGAAGTACTGCATTCATTCCAAAGTACATGTGAGAGATTACATTTCCTACCAAAATAACCTCCATGAAACTACGAGCATAAGGGATTGTTGCGTCACTTGCACCAAAGAATCGCAAGATAGGGTCAAGAAAGATAAGGCAGATAATACCAAATGCACTTCCTATAATCAAATTAAGCGTTACAGTATTACCAAGTATGTTCTCCGCAGTATCATAGTCACGCTGGCCTAATTTCACACTGATAGATGTAGATGCTCCTATTCCTACCGCTGCACCAAAGGCTGCACCAAGGTTAATAAAGGGGAAAGTAATTGCTAAACCTGATATAGCCATTGGTCCAACAATCTGGCCAATGAATATCCGGTCTACTATGTTATAGAGCGAAGCTGCTATCATAGCAATAATTGCTGGAAACGCATATTGTACCAACAAATTACCAACAGGTTTTGTGCCTAACTCTAATGTCGCATTCCTATTATCCATCAAGATTCTATTACTTGTCTATGAATGAATATAATTCATCCTTATACTATGTTTGCAAATGTACGAAAAAAAAATGAGAAATCCTATTTGTTATGCAATGATTTATAGGTTAATAAAACGTGTAATAGGATTTGCCTTAGTAGTTATACTAAGTTAGTCTTAATTTATCTTCATGAGGAGAAATATTTATTTTCATGAAAAAAAATATTTCTGTTCACGTAAATAAATATTTTTTTTCATGAAAATAATTTGGAAGAGAGTGTATTTGAGGAGAATAAACAAGTCTATAACTTATAAAATATGTTGTTATAATTAGCTTTAATTACACCAATTAAATTACTAATATATAGTGTTTTAACTTGTCAGCTTGTTGCCCTTTAAACAAGTAACTTGTCAACTCGTAAACTTGTCTTCTCGTCAACTTGCACTCTATACAAGTTCCACCTTCTCCATTTCCTGTTCTTTATCGCAGTAATGACATTTAAGAATACCATGCTCCTTATCGACAACATGGAAGATAG